>DASQYE010000058.1:0-19581 GCA_035639355.1 Pyrinomonadaceae bacterium | reverse complement strand
CTACGGGATGGAGGTGATGGGCGGCTTCATCGTCGGCTTCGACACCGACCCGGAAGACATCTTCGAGCGGCAGATCGAGTTCATACGCGAGAGCGCGATTCCGCTCGCGATGGTCGGGCTGCTGACGGCGCTTCCCGATACCCAGCTCTGGCGGCGACTCAAGCGTGAGGGCCGACTGCTCGCAGAAAGCGCCGGCAACAATACCAGCACCGATCTGAATTTCGTCCCTAAGATGGAGGCCGCGCGTCTCATAGAGGGTTATCAATCTGTGCTGCGAACGATCTATAAGCCGAGCGTGTACTATCAGCGGGCGCTCGAATGTCTGAGGCGAGTGCCGCCTGCGGGTGCATCCCCGCCCCACTACAGCCCCGTCAGCGGCATCGCAGCTCTGGCGCGCATGGCCCTCAAGCTAGGCATCCTCGATAGCGAGCGCAGGGAGTTCTGGCGCTTCGTCGTCCGCGCCGTCTCCGAACACCGCGAGAAGTTTACGGAGGCCATGAGATTGGCAGCGATGGGCTATCACTTCCGCAAGCTGATGGAATCCTACGGCGAATAGACGCCCGCTTTTGAGCCCGACCGGCGTCCTGACCACGCCCGCCGCTATCTGCCGGAAAGATAGAGTCAAAGGTCGGCCTACAGGAGTCAGGAACCGGGTTCAAAGGCAAGCACGAAGATTTAATATCCAGGCCCGCATCGCGCTTCCGGGGCCCTGCGTCCTGGCCGGACTTTTTCCATCGGCCCGCCTGCCATCTCATCAAACAGAACTTTTTCGACGAAGCTTAAAGGCAGCGGCTACGCGCGCCGCGCGCTGGTATGTTAGTGTGGCATACGGTCTTCGTGGGCGGGCTGAGAACGGCGGCGGCCCGGTCGAGCCGGCGGATTTATAATTGATTGCGACGCGACGATGAACGGCAATAGAGCAGACACTAAGGGGTTGTTCGGGCAGCGGCCGACGTGGGCGGAGATCAATCTGGACGCGCTGGCCTCAAACTTTCGGGCGGTGCGCGAGCGCGTTGGCCCGCATGTGGAGGTCATGGCGGTCGTCAAGGCGGACGCTTACGGGCACGGTGCGGTCTATTGCGCGCTAAGGCTCGCGCGAGAGGGCGCGAAGTGGTTTGCAGTGGCGCTGCCGGAAGAGGCTGTCCAGCTCAGGCGAGCCGGCATCGACGGCTCCATACTGTGCCTTGGCGGTTTCTGGGAAGGTCAGGCCGGGCTCTGTCTGCGAGAATCGCTCGTCCCCGTAGTCTATCGCCTGGATATGGTCGATGCTATGGACAGGGCGGCGCGCGATGCGGGCCGTATCGCCGACGTGCACGTCAAGGTCGATACGGGGATGGGCCGCCTTGGCGTGCGCCACGACGCAGTGCGAGAGTTTGCAGATGCGCTCGGCCGTTTCCGTAACATTCGCGTGGACGGATTGATGACGCACTTCGCCGCCGCCGATAATCCCGACCGCGATTGCATCACGAGGGAGCAAGTGGCGCGCTTCCATGAAGCTGTGAATGTTTTTCGAGAGCGCGGCTATAACCCTACCTACAGGGACATGGCGAATTCCGCCGCCACCTTCGCACACCCCGAAGCTTGGGGCAACATGGTGCGACCCGGCGGCGTGCTCTATGGACTTTGGCGCGACATACTTGCGCCCGCGCCCCAGCCGCCGCCACTACTGCGCCCCGTGATGGCCGTGCGCTCTCGCATCATGCTCTTGAAGCGCATTCACAGGGGAGAGCTGCTGGGCTACGGTTGCACGTTCGAGGCTTCACGCGAGACGCTGGTGGCGACTCTTCCTATCGGCTACAACGATGGCTACGTGCGCGCTCTCTCGAATCGCGGGCGCGTCGTCGTGCGCAGGGGCTACGCCTCCGTGGTGGGGCGCGTCTCTATGGACTTGACGCTCGTGGACGTGACGGATATTCCGGGAGTGTCGCTCGGCGATACGGTCACGCTGCTAGGCGAAGACGGCGAGCTATCCGTCCCCGCTGAAGACATAGCCAAGACCTCCGGCACGCTTTCATACGAGATAACATGCGGCATCAGCAAGCGCGTTCCGCGTCATTACCTGCCAGGGCAGGTGGAGCCGTAAAACACGGCAAAGCGTAGAGCCATGAAACGCGGGAAAGGTGCGTGGTCAACCGAAGCGATCACGCACCTTTTACTACAGGCGGGATACAAGCGGGCTCAAGATTGAGGACTCGTGTATCTCTCGGGCGCGGTCCGTGTGCCGCTAGAGAATGAAGTTGTAGGTAATCACGCCGGAGACTTTCACCGGCTGGCCTCCGAGCGTCGTCGGTGAAAATAGCGCCTGGCGGGCCGCCTGCGCCGCCGCCGCGCGGAGCAGAGGAGGACCCGATACGGCCTGCGCCGAAACGACCCTCCCAGTTTCATCAATCAATACCTGCACCGTGACTGTGCCGGAAGCCTTTGCGATTTTCGCCATCGGCGGGTAAGGCGGTTTGGGCAGAGAGAGCGCCTGACCGTTCAGCACACTCGTGGCTCTCAGTATCTTCCTGGGTTGCGGCGTTGCGATTTCTCTGGGCGGTGGCGGCGCGTCCGGTATATCAACGTGTACGGAGGTTGGAGCGTCGCCGGCAATACTATTCCTTCCGGCGGGGCTGCCCGGTAGGCCAGGCGTCCCGACATCAATATCCCTTCCGGTGATCGCCACAGCGCCGGGGGGAAGCTCCCGCACTTTCGAGGGGGCGCTGGAAATCTCTGCGGGCGGATTGGTTGACTCGCTGATGCGCGCGATGGCCTCTCTTCGCTCCGGTATTTGGCGCGCGGTGTCAGCGCCGGGCGTGGCCCTGGGGGGTGAATTTCTCTCGGGCTCCGCTAGATTCGCCTCGACGGGCGGGACGAACGTCACGTCGTACTCGGCCGTCAGCTCGCCCAGGCGGGCATCATAGGCGTAGATGCTTGCGACGCCCGCAAACAGCAGCAGCAGGGCATAGGCTGCAAGGGTTCCAAGAAAGAACCAGCTTCGGCGCACGCGCTCCTGCTGGTGCAGATCGGATTCGACCAGGTTATTAAACATCTCTACAGTTCCTCCCATGCCGGTGCCAGGCGGGTCTTCCAGGGAGCGTTCTCTGTTTGATTAGACTCCGGCCGGAGTTGTCTTGTTCCCTGAGCTGAAAAAAACGGTTCACCCCTGTCCGGGCAAAAACTTCCCGGCCCTTTTTTGTCCGCGCCGATCCTGGGCCGGAGCGCCCGGCCGGGATTAATATTGCTCTGCGATTAATCTTGCTCTGCTGTACAGGGCGCGTTAATTCTTTTAGGATTGGAGCGTTCAAACCCGATCACTTACCGAGGAGCTAAACACTTATGGCGACCAGTGCCGAATGGCATGAAAATTACGAGGAGATGAGCGAGCTGGCGCTCAATTTTTCGCGCGCGGTCAAGAGCGTGCAGGAAGAGCTGGAGGCCGTTGACTGGTACAATCAACGCGCGCAAGCCACCCATGATGACCAGCTGCGCCGCATCCTGGAACACAATCGCGACGAGGAGATCGAGCACGCCATGATGGGCCTGGAATATCTTCGCCGCATCAACCCGGTCTTCGACAAACACATGCGAACCTACCTCTTCACGGACGGCGATATTACGGAGATAGAAGAGAAGGCCGAGGGCTAGACGGTAAGTGGTCGCGGGCGACCGAGCGATCAAAAGGGGCGGCGCTTTTGCTCTCATACATGGATAAGTATTTCGTGCCTTTAGCTAAACCCTTACTTACGGGAGGTCAGCCCGGATGCTTGAAATAGAAGCGGCGGCGAAGAGTCAGGAAGAACTCAACCCGTTTGAGATCGCCAAGCAGCAGTTCGACATCGCGGCGGATTATCTGGAATTGGATCAATCCATGCGGAGCGTCCTGAAGCACGCCAAGCGCCAGCTCGTCGTCTCCATTCCGGTGAAGATGGACAGCGGCCGTGTCGAAGTCTTCGAGGGCTACCGGGTGCAGCACAACATCGCGCGCGGGCCCGCCAAGGGCGGCATACGCTATCACCCGCAAGTCACGCTCGACGAAGTCAAGGCGCTCGCCTCGTGGATGACCTGGAAGTGCGCGACCGTAGGCATACCCTACGGCGGCGGCAAAGGCGGCGTCGTCTGCGACCCGAAATCCATGTCGCGCGACGAGCTTGAGCGTCTCACGCGCCGCTACGCCTTCGAGATCGCCCCCGTCATAGGCCGCGACAGCGACATCCCCGCGCCGGATGTCTACACGGACGAGCAGACGATGGCCTGGATCATGGACACCATCTCGATGGTGCGCGGGCATACGGAGCTGGCCGTCGTCACGGGCAAGCCCATCGCGCTCGGCGGCTCTCAGGGGCGCAACGAAGCGACGGCGCGCGGGTGTCTATACGCGTTGCGCGAGGCGTGTCGCATCAAGGGCGTCGATCTCGGGGGGGCGCGCGTCGCCGTGCATGGCTTCGGCAACGCGGGCGCGAACGTCGCGCGCTTGGTCGCAGGTGACGGCGCGCGCGTCGTCGCCATCTGCGATTCTCGCAGCGGCGTTTACGCTGAGAACGGCATTGACGTGCAGGCCGCGCTGCAACACAAACGCGAGACCGGCGCGGTGTGGGGCCTGGCCAATACGCGCGAGATCGAGTGCGACGCCGTGCTCGAAACCGATTGCGACATACTGTTGCCGTCGGCGCTTGAAAATAGCGTTACGCTCAGAAACGTCGAGCGCGTCAAGGCGCGAATAATCGCGGAGCTGGCCAACGGCCCTATTACTCCGGGCGCTGACCGCGTGCTGGCCGACGCGGGCGTCTTTCTCGTCCCGGACATACTCGCCAACGCGGGCGGCGTCACCGTCAGCTACTACGAATGGGTGCAGGATCAATACTCTTATTTCTGGTCTGAGAGCCAGATCAACGAGCGGCTTGAGCAGACTATGCAGACGGCGTTTCGCTCCGTCCACGACACGGCCGAGAGATACCGCACAGACATGCGCACGGGCGCTTACATACTGGCCGTTGACCGCGTCGCAGAGGCCACGCGCGTGCGCGGCATCTTTCCATGAGAGGCAATCCGGGGAATGAAAGACAAGATCACCGTATACGAAAAGCCGACTTGAACGAAGTGCCGCGAGGTTGACCGGCTGCTCCGTGAGAGCGGCATTGCGTTCGAGAAGATCAACTACTACACAGCGCCGCTCACGGAAGTGAAGCTGCGCGAGCTGTTGTCAAAGATGGGGATCGCGCCGCGCGAGCTTTTACGCACGAGCGAGGCGATCTACCGCGAGCTTGAGCTGGCGAAACGCGCCCTCTCCGATGACGAGATCATCTCGCTCATGGTCAAGCACCCTGACCTGATACAACGTCCGATCGTGGAACGGGGCTCGCGCGCCGTGCTCGGTCGCCCGGTGGAGAACATCAGGGCAGTAATCGGCGACGCGCAGGCATCTAAAAAGTAAATCGACAGGGGCGTAGAAGAAGAAGTGGCGAAAGCAACGGCAACCGTTTATGTCTGTCAAAAGTGCGGCTCGCAATCGCGCAAGTGGCTTGGCAAATGCCCGGATTGCGGCGAGTGGAACTCGTTCGTGGAAGAACGCGCCCGCGTCGGCGCAGCTAAAAAGGAGACGGCGACGGCGCGCGGAGGGTTCCGTCTACGCGAGGTCAAGCCGGTCGCCTACGGCGAGATCGAATCGCAGGACGACGCGCGCATCTCTTCGGGCGTCACGGAGTTTGATCGCGTGCTCGGCGGCGGCGTCGTCCCAGGCTCACTGATACTGATCGGCGGCGATCCCGGCATCGGAAAATCGACGCTGCTCTTGCAGGTCGCAGATAAGCTGAGCGCTGCCGGTACGACCGTTCTGTACGTTTCGGGCGAGGAGTCCGAACGCCAGATCAAGATGCGGGGCGAGCGATTGGGCGTCCGGGCCGAGAGGCTTTACCTGCTGCCCGAGACGACGCTCGAAAATATCTTCGACGAGATAGAGCGTATGAACCCCGGCGCGATCATAGTCGATTCGATTCAGACCATCTTCTCTTCAAATATAGAGTCTGCGCCCGGCTCCGTCTCGCAAGTCAGGGAGGTCGCCGGACAATTTCTTCTTCTCGCCAAGAACCGCACCATCCCTGTCTTTCTCATCGGCCACGTCACCAAGGAGGGCTCCATCGCCGGGCCGAAAGCCCTCGAACACATCGTCGATACGGTGCTCTACTTCGAGGGCGAGCGTCACCACAATCATCGCATCGTGCGCGCCGCCAAGAACCGTTTCGGGGCGGCCAACGAGGTCGGCGTCTTCGAGATGACGGGCACGGGTCTGGCGGCGGTCGCAAATCCCTCGGAGATGTTCCTGCACGAGCGCCCCGAAGGCGCTGCCGGCTCCGTCGTCACGGCATGTATAGAAGGCACGCGGCCCATGCTCGTAGAGATTCAGGCGCTCGTCTCGGGCTGGAAGTACAGGACGCAGCAGCAGCGCGGCGATGGCGGCGACGATGCGGATTCCGCGCCGCAGGGGCGCGACTTCTTTGGCGGACGCGGGCGGCGTGTGACCCAGGGAATAGACCAAAATCGCGTCGCGCTGTTAATGGCGATGCTCGAAAAGCGCGTAGGCTTTCCCAGGCTCAGCGACGACGTGTTCGTGAACGTCGCCGGTGGCATCGAGATCGACGAGCCCGCGGCCGATCTGGGCATCGTCGCCGCCATCGCGTCGAGCAGCAAAAACCTGCCCGTAAGGCCGCACACGGCCGTCTTCGGCGAGGTCGGGCTGACGGGCGAAGTGCGCGGCGCGATGCAGGCCGCGTCGCGCGCGCGCGAAGCTCAGGCGCTAGGGTTCAAAAAGCTCATCATGCCCGCCTCCAACACGGCCGGGCTCGAACGTATGCTCGGCCTGCGCGTCGTCGGCGTGCGCTCGGTCGAAGAAGCTCTCGAAGAGTTGTTGTGAACAAAGAGCTGTTGTTAACGATCCGCCTCCGTCCCTTTTCATCCCGGCGCACCCGCAAGACATCTCCTCACTCGTAAGGCGAAGACCATTGCCACGGGCGCTTACGGCTTGACCGTGGAGTTGCGAATCGGTATCCTCCGTTCGTCAGGCGTTAAGGGGACGCCTACGCCCGAGAAAGAGGAACTCACCCTTTAAATATTCCGGGGCTACAGTTGCGAGCTCCCGTGCTGCCGAATCGTCGGGCTTCAGGCAGAAGACACGGAGGAGTACGCATGAAGACCGGACAATCCACACCATCATCTCTGCTACCAGTCTCTGAATATCGCACTCAGGCACGACGACTTCTCAATCAATTACGATCAGATTCCACGGAGGCGGCAACGGCAGCCGCCGAGCGGTTCCGCCTGCTTCGGTCTCTCTCGACCACGCCGGCCCGCGAGATTCTGCTGGCCCGTGATCGCCTGAGACTCAAGCAAGCGCTCGCCGTCGTCGCGCTCGAACACGGGCACGAATCGTGGCGCGCCCTCAAGCAATCGGCCGAAGCGAGCGAACGTGCGCCCGTTGCTTCAAGTACGCCGCCGGGCCGCTTGATGTATTGCCGTGCGCTCGACGTACTGTTGAACAGGTGGTTTGCCAGCTACGAGGAGGCGCGCGCTTCGCTGGAACAGCAGGGAGGTTTTCTGCTTCCTTTCGACCGCCAGTTCTTCGTGTGCGAGGAGGAAGGCATACGGGCGCTCGGGTTGGACCCGGAAGACCCTGACTGGGAGCGGATCGGCCGCGACTGGGTGAAACCTCTGGACGGGGAAGCATGGCTGCGTCTCAGGAAAAAGCGCGAGCAAGTCTTGCAGAGTCTATGACGGCGCGCGCGTCAGCTTAATCGAATCCTCTGGCATTAACCTGGAGACAGATCATGGCAAACGAGACGATTCAAGACGAGTACGAAAGGGCAATCCCTTACCTGTTCGTGAGGAACGGTGCGAGCGCGATAGAGTTCTACAAGCGGGCCTTCGGGGCTACGGAGCTGGTGCGTTGGGGCGGCCCCCGGGGCAAGGTCGGCCACGCCGAGATCAAGATCGGGAATTCCCCCATCTGGCTGGCAGACGAGTCGCCCGAGACGGGCTTCAGCAGCCCGCTCACACTGGGCGGCGCAGGCGTCAACATCTTCCTGTACGTGGCCGATGTCGATGTGGCCTTTAGCAGGGCCCTCGCGGCAGGCGCAACGGAGCTGCGCCCCGTGATGGATCAGTTTTACGGAGACCGCGTTGGCACGTTGGAAGACCCCTTCGGCCATGTGTGGACTCTGGCGACACGCAAGGAAGAGCTTTCACCTGAGGAGCTTCAATCGCGCGCCGAGAAATTTCTCAAAGGGAGCGAGCGCTGATCTTCAAAAGCTGAAGAGGGCTTGACCCTGATGCCGGCCAGGGTTTGCTTTTGAAGAAAGTGAAGCTAAAGGTCAACGGGCTGACTCGTGAATGCGATCATCGGCCCGTCCGCCGGATTTGTGCCAGAGAGTCATACAGGCGATCCTTTCACAAAAAATTCCAGGGCCCGAAAGTATGCCTTGACATTCTAGGCTTCCGATGGCAGTATGCCTGGGCGTTCTAGGCATGGCGGCGCATCGATCTGGACTCGTGGAGGCTTATTGTGACTGAACCGAAAGCTGATCTTCTACAGGGCACTTTAGACCTGCTGATCCTCAAAGCCCTGTCCCTGGGCGCGCTGCACGGCTACGGCGTCATACAGCGCATAAGGCAGATGTCCGAACAGATGTTGAGCGTAGAGCAGGGCTCGCTCTACCCGGCGCTTTACAGGATCGAGCAGCGCGGGTGGGTCACTTCCGAGTGGGACATTAATGAGACCGGACGCCGGGCCAAATTCTACTCGCTGACGAGGGCGGGCCGAAAGCAACTCGCCGTCGAAGAGGAGAGCTGGGATTTGCTCGCTCTCGCCATCGCGAAGGTGCGGCAGGCCACATGAAGTAGGAGGTGAACGTAGATGAGTTGGCTAAATATTCTGCTGGCGCGTCTGCGCGGGCTGTTTCGGCGTGAGGCGGTTATAGACGATATTGATGAAGAGCTGCGCCTGCACGTAGAGATGGAGACGGAGAGCAACATCGAGAAGGGGATGTCGCCGGAAGAGGCGCGACGGGCGGCGCTCAGAAGCTTCGGCAACATGGGCCGGGTCAAGGACGTGGCTTATGAGATTCGCGGAGGTGGAATATTGGGCACTCTGTGGCAAGACCTGCGTTTCGGCCTGAGATTGCTGCTGAAGCACAAAGGCTTTACTCTCGTCGCCGTCTTGACGCTGGCCCTCGGCATCGGCGCTAACACTGCTATCTTCAGCGTGGTCAACGGCGTGCTGCTTCAACCTCTGCCTTACGCCGATCCCGACCGAATAATCACAATCTGGGAGCCTTCCAGGGATGGGCACACGCTTGGGCTGACCGATCTGGAATTCTTCCGCTTCCGGGAACAGAACCACGTTTTTGCAGAGATTGCCGCTTATGCTACCGGAGCCACCAATCTTACAGGAGATGGCGGCGAACCGGCGCGCGTTCTGGCGACGTGGGCGTCCTCCGGCTTCTTCAACGTGCTGGGAGTTCAACCCGTATTGGGCCGCGCTTTCATCGCAGACGACGATAAGCCGGGGGCTGCTCAGGTCGCGGTGATGAGTCATGGCCTGTGGCAGCGCCGGTTCGGTTCCGATCCGAATGTTATCGGTAGGCAAGTGAGCCTCAACGGAAAGAGCCGCACGATCATAGGGGTCATGCCTCGCGGGTTCGAGTTCGACGAAGGGGATGTGGAGCTGTGGCTTCCACTTGGTCTTGACCCGGCCGACGTAAATCCCAGGTCGCGTTCCTATGGTGCGATCGCGCGGCTCAAGCCCTTTGTGACGCTCGATCAAGCGCGCGTGGAGATGAATACGCTCGCCGCTCAGCTGGCCGACGAGTCAAAGAAAAGATACGCGGACGCGGTGAATACGACGCAGAGCTTGAATTTGATACCTTTATATGAGTTGATCGTAGGAGACGTTCGTCCCGCCCTGCTGGTCATGCTTGCCGCAATCGGATTCGTGTTGCTCATAGCCTGCGCCAACGTCGCCAACCTGCTTCTTTCCCGCGCCGAGACTAGACAAAAAGAGATCGCCATTCGCATCGCCATCGGCGCGGGCAGGCTCCGCATCATTCAACAACTCTTGATGGAAAGCATTATCTTGAGCGTGCTGGGCGGAGCGATAGGATTGTTCCTGGCTTTATGGGGCGTCGGCGCTCTGCTCGCCATCGCCCCCGCTAGCATCCCGCGCACGAACGAGATAGAGATTGATGGCGCAGTGCTCCTCTTCACGCTCCTGGTCTCGTTGGTTGCGGGGATAATTTTCGGCCTGGCTCCGGCGCTGCAATATTCAAAGCCGGACTTGACTTCATCGCTCAAAGAGGAAGGCCGACAGACGGTGGGAGTCGCGGGCCGTCGCACTCGACGCATTCTGGTCAAAGCGGAGATAGCTCTGGCGCTTGTGCTGCTGGTCGGCGCTGGGCTGATGCTAAAGAGCTTCTGGCGTCTTCTCAATACGGATTCGGGCTTTGATCCGAAGAATGTGCTGACGGCACGGATTACTCTGCCCGAATCCAGGTACCCGGAACCTCAACAGGTGAACGCCTTCTACAAACAGCTGCTCGAACGAATCGAGGCGCTGCCCGGAGTCCAGAGCGCGGCCACAGTGACCTACCTTCCCTTGAGCGGGTCGAACTCGAACGCCTCTTTTGAGATCGAGGGCCGTCCGCGCGCGCCGGATGAATCTGAGCAGAACGCAGACTATCGCATGATAAGCGAGGACTACTTTCATACGATGGGCATTACTGTTCTGAAGGGCCGCTCTTTCGCGCGCTCGGACGAAGAGGGAGCGCCGGGTGTGGTCATCATTAACGAAACCATGTCGCGTCGCTTCTGGCCCGACGAAGACCCCGTGGGGAAGCGTATAAATCTGGGCGTGCCAGGCAGCCCCTGGCTGACGATTGCGGGCGTCGTCAGAGATGTGAAGCACCAGGGTCTGGATGCCAGGCCAAAATCGATGATGTACTTCCTGCATTCCCAGAACGCTTACTCGAAGGCTCTGGGTGTCTGGCGCCAGTCTACGCTTGTGGTGCGAACGGCTTCCGACCCGCTGGCGCTGAGTGGGGCTATCAAGAACGCGGTTCAGTCCATAGATAAAGATTTGCCGGTCGCCAGGATTCAAACTATGGAGCAGGTGGTGTCGGCTTCGGCTTCGAGGCCGCGTTTCACCATGCTGCTGCTGGTCATCTTCGCCGTCGCGGCCCTCTTGTTGGCGGCCGTCGGCGTCTACGGAGTGATGGCCTACTCTGTGACGCAGCGCACGCACGAGATAGGCATACGCATGGCTCTCGGCGCGCGTAGAACCGACGTGCTCAAGCTCATCGTAGGGCAGGGAATACGGCTCTCGCTGGTGGGCGTTTGTCTAGGCATGATCGGGGCGTTCGCATTGACCAGGGTAATATCGAGCCTGCTCTACAACGTGAGCCCGACCGACCCGTCGATCTTTGCGGGAGTATCGTTGCTGCTGACGATAGTGGCTCTTACGGCCTGCCTCGTCCCGGCGTTGAGAGCGACGAGGGTTGACCCGATGACGGCGCTGCGTAATGAATAGTCCGGCGATGTTGAAGAACTCAAAAAGATTCGTGTAGAGAAATAGACGACGAAGCTTGGCTCGCGCCTGAACGGTCATTCGACGGGAAGCAAAAAGCGTAGCTCTCAAGCTAGACGACTCACGTCCGGCGGGCTAAAATATTTGCCTTTCGGGCTCTCGTGCTTGATAGAGTCCCTCATGTTTCGACTGTGATGGGGCGCTAAGCCATGAATGCTTTGCCTCGTACAATGAGCCGCGCCGGTTACCAGTCGGTCGCCGCCGGTCGGAGCGTCACGCATTGAAGCCGCGAGAGTTGTTGAAGCTGACTACCTGATTTGAGTCAGCCGGAGCGAGGGAGCGGCGCTGTCGTAATACTTTCATCCTGGTCGTTGATTTCGAGAAGGTCGAAATCGATCAAGGATACGGCCTGCACCATATTCTCCAGGCTCTGAGACTGTTGCTTGGGGGCGGTCAGTTGGGCGGGCTCCCGTTTCGCGTCCCTGGAATCCCGGAGCATTTGAAACCTGCTCATGATAAGGTGGGCGACGCTCAGACCGATGCTGGCGTCCAGCTCGCACAGTTGTTCGGCCAGTACCTTTTGCGAGACTCGCTCGAACGCGCGTCGAAGCTCCGCCTCGGCCGCGCCCACTCCTTCGGCCAGTATCAGCTCGAAATCGTTTCCGCCGCGCGCCAGCCGCCCGGCAAAACCCAGCAGGCTCAAACGCCCCTCGTTGTGAATCGTTCCGGTCACGACCACCACCAAATGCCGGGCTTCGGTCTCGATCTTCGTGTCTATAGCGCGACGCGCAAATGCCGGAGTCAAATCGCCGTCCCGCAACACTATCAGAAACGACTCGCCGCACACGCGAGCCATCATGCGGGCCTCGCCGTCGCCGGCCGGTGGCTCGACGGCGATCTCGCTCTCCGATATGCCTAGCTCGCGCAGAATACAATGGAGACGATTGACCAGCCACGCTCCGTCTTCGAGCAGTATGGAGGCGAGTTGGGTCGGGGCAAATCGCTCCTCTATCTTCTCGTCAGCAATGTTTGCGCCGCACTCGCTGCACTTCGCGTGGCTGATAGTGATTACGGCAAGCGCGTCGGCGGAGGGCAGACTGAACAACGTGTGGCCCGACTTACGACAGCTTACCAGCACCTCCCGCTTCAGCAATCCGGCTTCTAAAAGTTTATCGATCGTAGATTCCGACGGCTCGGTCGCCGCCGCTGCCGCCCCCGCTGCCGTTGCTCCGCCCGTCGGCTGACTCACGGCATAGCCTTCCGCGTGTGCTTCCCTGGCGCGTCGCAGGAACGATCTGGTTCCGTCATCGTCCAGGAATTTAGCGGCGCGCACGCGCTCGCGCGCATTCTCGCGGCAGGCGATAGTGGACAGCGAATCGGCGTCTTGCCTGGCTACAAAGCGCATGAATCCCTGTTGAATCGTCGATGGAGACTGCCGCCAGGCTGTCAGCTTCATCCCCAGACCGTCGTCATCTGCGTCGCCCTCATCGAGCCGGCCGCTTGCGTCTGCTGCCAAGCAGAGCCTCACCGTCTGGCAGAAAGAGTTCAATTTCTGTAGCGGCTCCGTCGTTTGCGGCTCGTAAACGATTCCTGCGCGCATCCCGGTCGAAGGCCCATACACGGGGTCTCCGAAGAGAAGAAAAAATATATGATCGTCGAAGCAAAAGATGTCGCCTCGAACATAAGGAGCCTGCTGCTCGGATTCGGCCAGAGCGGCTATGAGGCGCTCCATCTCTCCCGCCTGATTCGTGTCCGCCAGCGCCTGCCCGTAACAGCTCAAACGCGTCGAGCGGATCAGCGGGATAAAATTCCTCTCCTGTAATTTTTCCAGAAGATGGAGTCGCCCCTGGTCGCTCAGCTCGTGCTCCAAAATCCTACTAGCGAGGAATAACATATTTCAGGTCTCCAATTCTTGTTCTCGGTTCACGACTCTTCAGTACGGCCTCAAGCGATTCGCCCGTCTCAATCGGGCGAATTGATCCTGACCGACATGGTGTCTTGTCCAGACGCTTTTGCCGAGTAACGGCGCGTGCGCGCTATCCTGAGGGCGAGAGCTTCATACGCCTCCATGCCGGGCCGGTGTTCCGCTACAAATGCGCGTACGACACGCCCCCCCTCGACGCGCATGACAACCTTTATCGTCTGTGCGTTCGTGCCGCTGCTTTCCCCCGCGCCTGCGGCCCCGCTCTTCTTCTGGTTCAGCTCCGAGAGCGCCGCAGAGATGTCACGTCTGATGAGCCATCGCGTGAGCGCGCCGACCGTTAACAGGCTGACCAAAAGCGAGATGACAGCGCTGGCTATGAGTACTCGTCGGTTTCGACGAGCGTTTGCGCGCTCCAGCGACGATGCGGGCAGCGCCAGTCGCTCCTTCGCTCTAGGCAAAGCTTCCTCTACTGGGCTGACGGGTGTTGCCGCGACCGGCGTCGCGGAGGCCGGAACCGTCCTGCCATTTCCGGCCGTCGCTTCAGCGTCTACGCTTTTCTCGTCCCAGCAGCCCAACAATTCCAGAACGACTTTCTGTGACGACGCGTTGATCGAATGGCGTGGCGGCTGGATTAGGGGATTGAAGTTAAAGGAAGCGTTCGGTTGCGACAGCGCGATCAGGACGGCCTGCAAACCCCCCATGCTATTGAGCTGCGCATCGACCAGATCGCCCTCCTCGAAATATAGAGAACAGGGGCTCATGGAATATTCTATGAGCAGCCGCCCGGTCTTGCGCTGGCGGCGCAGGATACCTATCAAATCCGCCAGCGGATAGTCGTTCAGGTGTCCTGTGAGTGCGACAAAACTTGTGCCTTGCATTCCTTGTTGCTCTTCAATAATGGATCGCTTGAAAAATCCGCCCGGCCGCCGTAAGCAAGCCGCGCGGTCGATACCGGGGCCTTCCTCAATCTCTGCGTAATACTCTCACGTCGCGCTCGCCCACGATTTTCCATCCTTCGCCGGTGCGCTGCCATTGCAATAGCTGCATGACCTCGCCGCGCCGCTCGCGTCCGTCCACCCTGGTGACATATCTCTTGCGGAAGCGCATGGAGGCCCCATCATGATCTATCTCGATTTCCGGCTCGCCCGCAACCACTTCGATAGAGTCCGCGCGGCGAAACAGGCGAGTCCTGTCGGCGCGCACGAAGTCTTGAGAGACATCCCGCGCGCGGTAGAAAGCATTCATCTTAGGGCCGTAAAACCTCATCAATCCTTCGAGGTCGCGCGCGTTGGTAGCGGCGACCCACCCTTCAAGCGCGCGTCGCAGCGTTGCAGAATCTCCCTCCCCGGCGGGCTCGTCCGTAGGGTTGTCCTTCGCAGACGAATTTTCCCCGGCTATTTCGGCTATGGCCTGGTCGAAGTAGTAAGAGATATTCCGGTACGTAACCTCTACGGGCTGTTGGGCCACCTTGCCGTCTTCGTAGACGACCATAGAGGCGACCATCTTGACCCAGTTGCCGACTGCGTCCGTTTCGTACTTGTAAACCTCTTTGCTCAGAATGTTGTTCTTCTCGTCGCGCAGCGTCATAGAGACGACGTTGCCCTTGTCATCATGCGCGTACTCCTCAGTGCCCACCTGCGAACTGTTCGAGACCAAATAATATGAGGCGTCGATCTTTTTGCCTTTTGGGTCATACGTCGTTGACTCCAACAACTCGCGCGGCCCCTCGACCAGCCTGCCGGATTTAATGGAAAGCCTGGCGGTCTCGGTTCGCACACGGTTGATCGGCCCGCTCAACCCGTCCTGGTCTCTGTCGCTGCCCAGAGGCGAGAGCGTGGAGTCCGCCTGGACGGATGCGTGGTCGCGCTGCGCCCACCCGTAAGCGATTGCGAAACTGATGGCGAATGATGTGCAGGCTAAAAGGATGATGCCGAGCGGCCCGGCCTGGTTGATTCGTCGGAACATCAACTTCTTTCCCTAAAGGGCGATTCGACCGCTTACGCCCCGCATCCTTTTTTCCGAGTCGCTTGAGGGCTTATAGATTCAACCTGCATAGGGAACACGCTTTTGAATCTCAAAGTTTGTGGGGGAGAGTTCTTATAATATAAGACGAAGACGGCTTTGGTCTACATATCGCGCCAGCCGGCAAAGCAATATACAACATTTTGTGGAAGTTTTACAGGCTATTGACTGTTGGCCGGATTTAGCATAGAAGCTTCGTCCAATTCCGTTCGATAACAGCCTGACGATTGACATGCAAGGGGGTTGGCTCAGAATCGAGTCCTGAACGCCGGCAGAGAAGTATTATGAAACCCACCTACAACGTCCATACGATTGATATTTTGATAGGCAGGATAGTGCTGTCACGCGCGACCGCAAATAAGCTCGGGCCGATACGCGACCTCGTCGTCGAGCCGTCGAAAGGCGAGCTGGCGGGCTTGCTGGTGCAAATGCCCGACGAAAGCCTGCGGCTGATAGATTACAGGGAGATTTACAGCTTTGGCCCGGACGCCGTGATGATTAATAGTGACGAGTCGGCCATCCCAGCGCCGGACTCTCCGCTCAAAGGCTTGCCGCTTGCCAGGGGTAATCTCGTCGGCGTCAAGGTTATTACGGAGGGCGGCAAGCTGTTGGGAAATATCGCCAACCTCTACATACACCTGGCGGAAACCTCGCTCCTGGTCTACGAGGTGCGCTCGTCGCTCCTGGATAAATTGCTGGGCCATGCCCTGTACTTTCCGGCGTCCGTTGGATGTGCGCTCTCCGAAGATGCGGCGCGTATCGTCGTCCCGAACGACACCGCCGAGAAAGCTGACCATGCGCTGGACGCGTTGGCGGCCCGTCTGTTCGGGCCTCCCAAGGATGAAGACCCTGTCGTCGTAGTCCGTAGTCGCGGCCACTGACGCGGCCGTCCTCTAAGCTCTAGGTGACTACGAATTGTTTGTAGTGATCGAACCGCTCAAGTATATGATCGACATAGTTGACCGGCTCTAGCCCTCTACAGAAACCGAATTTGACGACCGGGTCGGCCGAGTACTGCTGCGTAGACTTCTGTAGAAGCCAGTACGATACGTCATTCCAGGATTGAGCGTTGCCTCCGTACTTGGCCGTGAGGCGTTGCGCGTCCTCTACGTGTCCCGCCCCCGTGTTGTAGGAAGCAAGGATGAACTTCAATCGCTCATTCTCGTCCGGGATGCGCTCCTCCCAAAAGTCTTGCAGCCATTTCAGAAATCTGACCGCGCCTTTAACATTATCTTCGGGGTCAAATGCGTTATGCACCCCGTATTGCCGTGCGGTCGCGGGCATCAGCTGAAGCAGACCGCCCGCGCCCGCCCATGAGCGCGCGTCAGGCTTGAAGCGAGATTCCTGGAAAGTCTGTGCCGCGAGCAGCCGCCAGTCCCAGTTCAGCTCAACGGCGTGCCGCTTGAGCAGTTCGTCAAACTGGCAGAGCTTGCCCGTCTGCGAGGTCAGGTACTCGCTCGCGACGCGCTCAAGATGACCACGACGGTCTATGAAATATTTCTTGTAGAGCCTGTCGAACAGCGAGCCGTTTTGTTTCTCCTCGATCCAGTTATTTAACTGGTTCATCAGCTCGGGCGAGTTGCGTCTTACGGCCCAGGCGACGCTGTGCGAGCGCCCGAGGATCGGGCGCACCTTCAAGTTCTTGAACTCCGCCTCCTTCAGCTCGGCCAGATTGCTTTGCATGACCGTGAACTGGACTTCTCCGCGAGCTACCTTCTGGGCCAACGCCTCATCCTGAATCTTGCCGCCCATCTCGACGACGTGTACGTCGCCGGAGATTTCGTCCGACAGCTCTACGAGAGTGTTGCGATAGGGAGATTGCTCCGGCAGGTTGATGGTCTTTCCGGCCAATTGGTAGGGCCTCGTGACGAGCCGCGCTTCTATATCGATCTCAGGCAGCGGGTCGGCCGGCCCTGGGGCGAGGGCTTTATCCGTTCCCGCGCCGGCCGTATCCGGAGAGGCTGCCTGCTGCACGAGTGCCGGCTCAGTGCGATAAAGAGCGTGCGTAAAAGAGACGTAGTCCTTGCTCTCAGGGGTCGGGACCAGCCGCCCTGCGGCTATATCTCCTTCACCGCTATTGAGCAGGGGCAGAATGCTTTTCGGGTCTGTGACGACGACCATCCTGAGCGCCAGGTTATGCTCTTTGGCGAACGATTGAAGCAGCTCGTATTCGTAACCGAGCGGCTCCCCGCGGTATAGGAAATAGGTTGTCGAGTTGTAAGGGGCCAGGACGACCAGGGAACCGCGCGCGGCGATCTCGGCCAGGTCGCGCTTGACGGGCTCGACCATAGGCAAGTTTGAGCTTCGATTGATGGGATCGACTGCGCCGAGCTGGTTGCGACGACGCTTACAGGCCGGCAAAGAGAGAATAAGAAGAGAGCAGAGAATGAGCAGAGGCAGCCTGGTCGGGATTTTCATAGGAAAATATTCAAGTCGCTCTGTAGACGTAATATTAGTAATTGCCTGGGGACGACGCCGGCCCGCTTTTGCTTTGGTTAAAGTTTCCGGGAGGGAACGCCAGCGGGACGGAGAGCTTTTATGCCAAAATCGGCTTCAAGTCAATAAGTTGTTTGAGGCGGACGGGTGCGTCTAAAGGCTCTTGAGCCTCAGGCCGGGACGGCTGTCTGATTGGCGCGAGCATGCGGGCGAGCCATTGCGCCCCGGCCGCACGATAGTATAATCCTCAAGGTAAACCTCGCGCTCGGGCGATGCGCTTCACGCTGGCCTCCTGCGACTCGGTCGCGGCCTCAGATGTTCGAGGCTCATGAATGCGCTGCTCATCTGCTTTTTCTCCACCCGTTCAGTCCTCGATTGAGAGAAACATTATGATAAAGCGATTCATACAGGTGGTCGATGACTTCTATCCAAGGCCGGACAAGGTGCGACAAAAGGCCCTTGAGATGTCATACGAAGAGCCCGAAGACTACGTCGGATGGAGGACGAAAGCCTATCAGCCTGCGGGCATTAAAGAGCTGATCGAGAGAAAATTCAGGCTTCGGATCAAATATTGGGAAGATGACCTGGAAGCGATAGAGGCTTGCAACGGCGTATTTTTCAGCGCCTTCTCTAAGGGAACGCGCGCCGAGACCGTCGGCATACACTTTGACACTCCGGCCAGTTGGGTAATGCTCCTGATCTACCTGACGCCGGGCGCTCCCTGCGAGGCGGGAACCAGCTTATGGCAGCATCGCCGGACGGGCTTGATCGCCAGGCCCGCGAAGCGAGACGCCGAGCGGCTGGGAATCTCCGTCGAAAAGCTGCATGAGATTATAGAGAGAGACGGCAGGACGCGAAGCCGCTGGACGGAGACCGATCGTGTGGGGAATGTCTATAATCGGGCGGTAATATTTCCCTCCGGACTGCTGCATTCGGCAAGCGGCCACTTCGGAAGCAACAGGTTTAACGGGAGGCTCTACCAATCCTTCCACTTTTCTCTGGACTCGGCTTAAACTTGACGGCGCGCGGCTAGCCCCAATCAAATATCCTTCGCATCAGGGGCAGCAGCCGGTGGGCGGCGACCGTTTCCTTGAAGAATACCTCGTGCTCCTTTTCAACGGTCGCCATCGTGCGCAGTTCCGTCTCGAATTCCATGAATCCGAGTCCGCGCGCATAAGTCGCTGCCGATTCATACTCGCCGACATTACGGCTTTCGAGCCTGCCCGCGAAATACATGGGCAGGAACCGGCCCGTCACATAGCAAAGAATGCCGATCGCCCGCCCTATCAAGAGCATCTTCAGCTCTCTTATTCTCGACGGCCCGGATTGCATCTCCAGCAACATGCGCCCGACTTTCTCTCTATGTGCCCACTCTTCTGATTCTATGCGCCGGACGCTCTCTTGCTCGGCCCCGTTCCTCAAGGACTTCCAATGACCGCGATAAGCGTATCCGGCCGCCATCTCGCCTGAATAAGCCGCCTGTAGAGTACGTATAAGCTGTCGCCGCCGCTGTTGATATTTATCGGCCATATGAGAGTTCGTCAGGCATCGGATTTATGAAGCCACTCGGCTCGGAGAACGGCGTACAGATACTCGTCGCCCCATCTCCCCTTGAACCATATATTCTTGATGAAGTGGCCTTCACGGCGCA
>DASQYE010000057.1:0-2308 GCA_035639355.1 Pyrinomonadaceae bacterium | reverse complement strand
TTGCGCCCGCCGTTGAAGGCGCGCGACATAGAATGCTGCATCTGCTCGCGCCCGCCCGCGTGAGTGTCCAGAATTCGCGCGCCGTCCGGGAAGTAGTTGCCGATAATGAGATCGAGGTGCCCATCGCCGTCCAGATCGGCCAGCGTCGCGGCGTTCGTGTACCATCGCTCGCCGCCCGGCGCGACTTCGACCGCCAGATAATTTTCGCGCGCGAGCGTGATGCCGCCCGAAGCCGCTTGTCCCGTTCTCAGGAATGCTACGGGTGTGCGTCCCCAATAGTATACGAGCATGTCCATCAAGCCATCTTCGTTCAGGTCGCCGGGTAAGCACCCCATAGGGGCCATCGTGGCGGGATCGAAAAGTCCCCGCCCGGAATCGAGCGCGAAGGGCTCGTATCGGGCCGGTGTGCCCGGCACGGGCGCGACGATCACTTGGTCTGCCCGCGTGTCTACGTGGCAAAGATCATTCGCCAGCCCATCGCCATCCATATCGTTGAGGGCGACGGCGGCTCCCACAGATGAGATCCAACCGGAGATGCGCTGCAAGCTGGGATGCACCGCTCGCAGGGATTTAGGCGGCGGCGAGCCCTGGAACTGCGGCAAAGGCATCTGGTGGAAACGAAACCTTGTGGCCAGATCGGTGCGCTCCGCTCTGGATATTTCAGGTAATCTGGCCAGCGTGTAAAGCGCCAGCACTAACATGACCGCGACCAGATGCGCTGCGAAACGGCGGATCAGAGTTACCTTTACGATCATGCCCCGGCGACTCCCTTCGCAAACTGAGATTGGATACGAAATCGCCAGACCTGGTAGGCCGGTTCTTTGTCATCGACAGGTAACTGCTCCAGCGCATCATCAGTAATCTGAGCCGCCGCCTCGACCGAAAGGCCGCAAATGATTTCGCACGCAATGGCTGTATGTTCCGCCGCATTACCGGCTCTTTGACGTGTCTTGGCAGCGAAGGCGACGCCTTGCGCCAGGTGATGAGCATTGAGTCCCGCCGCTGTTCGGACGGCTTCTATGGTCGCACGGTCGCACCCGCCCGCATAGGCACATGCCAGCCCCACGCCGCTCCACAGGTCTGAGTGGCGTGCCGGAGCAAAGGCGTCGATCGAAGCTCGTATCCGAACCACATCAGCGCCATTCACAAACCATAGGCTGCGACCCAGGCCCTGATCGAAGACTCGGCGGGCGTAGCCCACCAGTCGCCCAGGTATCAACTGCTTTTCAATGTAGCGATGCCTTTGGAAATAACCCTGGTGAAAGCCATAGCCGTCTACCGCAAGCCAGCGCAGCAGGGGGTCAAGTCGCGCCAGTGAAGGCTCTAAGCGGCGGTGAAGTCGAGCAAGGGCCCATCCAGCGCCCACATGCACCATATACACATGGGCAGCGCCGGGCCCACTCCGAAAAGCTTGCAATCGATCCCTTCTCCAGGGCGTGAGGTGATCCAGGATCGTCAGAGCCATGGCCGCGCCCTCAAACGCGAACCCACGAAACTCGGCTTCGATGCCGTTGAGCTTCAAGGCAAGCTCCCCCGGCTCGTCCCGCTCCAGAGCTACGTTGTAGCCATGTAGGAAGGTGGTCCCGATCCGCTCTAAGTGGTAACGTGTTTTGACTTGGCTTTGATGAAAACCGCGCCGGGCGAAGCTTGCCTCTTCAGCAGAGAGGCCAAAGAGGTACTTGCGTAGGCGACCCCAGGAGCTGACCACTGAGGAGTCTACTCCCTTAAGCCTACCGGAATGTATAGATTGTTCCATGCGGGCAAGCTCTGCACCAGCCTATGAGTTACCCGGAAAGCTGAGAGCTTGATATGGTTTCCGGGTTTGCCCGATGGACACTCCTGCGCCCTAGCAGAGTGCAAGAATTGTGATCTTCAATATACGGAGGGTGGCCATAACGTAACGACCTTTAGGCCCAAGTGAAAGTTAAAGGGCTTGATCGGGGGGGGTTATGTGCCCTTTGTTAAGTGTTTTGAGAAATAAAAAAATCGTGTGCGGATTGCTTCAGCAAAAACCCTGCGTGAGAGTTACAACGAGACCTATGGCGAGATCAGACGAACTGCCGAGTGAGCCGGCCTATCAGGTACTTTATCCGTTGCAAGACAATTTGCATCCTACTCTAAGTCCAATGGCAAGTCAACGTCTAATGTGCGCTAGCGCACATTGGACGTTGACTGAGCGGTTTAAGGCCCAGTTATGAGCGTGTCTTTTAACGGGAATTATCCCCGGCACGCTCCGTAGCTTCCTGAGTTGTTCATCCGTTGAGATGTTCTTTCGCGGGCCACTAATCAATTGACGTAAGCGGATAAT
>DASQYE010000056.1:0-3622 GCA_035639355.1 Pyrinomonadaceae bacterium | reverse complement strand
GCCTTTTGCTCCTCGGTCTCGACACTCTTACGCGCGAGTTCCGCCGCCACGACCTCAGAGTGATCCAAAGCCGCGACCACATAGCCGTGGCTGCTCAGGTGAGTGCAAAGAAACGTAGCCGTCCGCCGGTGTCCGCCACTGGGATGCGAGTAGATTATCAGCGGGTAGGCTCCCGTGCGCGGTGCGGCATCGCGTACAGCCATTTGGCTGCGCGGCGTGTCGGCCGGCCCAACTGTGAAGAAGTCCCTGGTTCCCGCTTCAATATCCTGGCCCGCATGCTGCGCAGCCGCCGGATACCAGACCTCGCAAGGAAACAGTCTGTCCCGTTCGGTATCGAGCGCCCGGAGGGTACGCACGCCGACGGGAAACCGACCCCGTAGGAATGGATCGTACTCCTGCGTCCCGTGTGCGGGCCCATTTTTGAAATCCTGCTTCGCCTGCCCGACGTTCTCGCCGGTCATCAATACCTCTCCTTATTATGAGACCGATTCTTGTGGCCTTGGTTCCCCTAAACCCTGAGTCACCACACCTCGCATCTCTGTTCGGGCGGACGCACCATCGGCGAGCCGGCGCGACACTGGAACGCCTGTTGAAACTCCGGCATATTCGACAGCGGCCCGATGACGCGGTATTTGCCTATCGGGTGAGGATCGCCCTGCACCATCGTCCGCGCAAACTCGGGGCGTACGGCGTCGCCTCGGAACTGTCCCCAGGCGATGAAAAACTGCTGCTCGGGCGTGAACCCGTCGATGGTCGGCAGCGCCGGCTTGCCGCGTCTTGAGATCTGAAACGCACGGTATGCGATCTTTGCGCCCGCAAGGTCGCCGATGCTTTCTCCCAGCACGAGCTTGCCGTTGTGGTGTAGTCCAGGCTCGACGAAGTAATTGTCAAACTGGCTGACGACGCACGATGTCCTGGCCTGGAATTTTTTCAGGTCTTCATCCGTCCACCAATTGTTCAGGCGTCCCTGTGCGTCGTACTGCGCGCCTTCGTCATCGAAACCGTGACTGAACTCGTGGCCGATGACCACGCCGATAGCGCCGTAATTGACGGCATCGTTGGCCTCTATGCTGAAGGCGGGCGGCTGCAAAATCCCGGCCGGGAACACTATCTCGTTGAGCGACGCGTTGTAGTAGGCATCGGAGGTCGGCGGCGTCATGCCCCAGCGCCCGCGATCCACAGGCTTGCCGATCGTCGAGAGATTATCTCGCACGGCAAACTTGCGCCCCGCCATCACGTCGTCCCAATAGGAAGCGCGCGTGATGGGAACGCGGCTGTAGTCTTTCCATTTGTCCGGGTAGCCGATCTTAGGATTGAAGGTCGAGAGCTTTTCAAGCGCGCGTTGCTTGGTCTGCGGGCTCATCCACTCAAGCCCCTGTATGGTCTCATTCATGGCGGCGCGCAGGTTCTTGACCATCTCCTGCATACGCGCCTTCGCCTCGGGCGGGAAATACTTCTCAACGTATTTCCTGCCCAGCGCCTCGCCGAGCAGGTTGTCCGTCTCCTCCACGCACCTCTTCCAGCGCGGCTTGATCTCCTTCGCGCCGCTCAGATAAGCGCCGTAGAAGGCGAAATCCGCCTGCACGAACGCGTCGGACAAAGAGGGGGCGGCGGAATTCAGGAGGTGCCATTTCAGGTATGTCTTCCAGTCGTCTACGGGCCTGGCGGCCAGCTGGCGATTGAACTCCTCCATAAACTTCGGCTCGGCCACGTTCAAGTCGCCGGAGCGAAGCTCCGACTGCCTGTAATATGTCGTCCAGTCGAAGCTGGGCGTGAGCTTCTGTAGCGCCGCAAACGACATCTTGTGATCGGTCGCTTTGGGGTCGCGCAGCTCGACGTTGTCCAGCGACGCCTGGGCCAGCTGCAATTCCATCTGGAAAACCGTGTCGGCCGCCGCTTTCGCGCTCGCTTCGCTCAACCCGGCCAACGTAAATATCTTGGCGACGTGAGCCAGGTACTTTTCCCGCGCTTCCTTAAAACGCGGCTCGGTCTTCACGTAGTAGTCGCGGTCGGGCAGCCCCAGTCCGCTCGCATAGATATATGAGATCACATCCGTAGGGTTATGGTTGTCGGATCGGCCGAAGAGCGCGAACGGCACCGAGATGGCCAACTCGTGGAACCGAGCTATCATTCGCTCGACATCGGCGCGCGTCCTTATGCGGTCGATCTCCGCGAGCAACGGCTCGACGGGCTTCACGCCCAAACGATTGGCCTGCGCCTCGTCCATGCAAGCGCTGTAGAAGTCTCCCGTGAGCTGCTCGACGCTGCCCTTAGGATGATTTTTGGACGCCGAAATCGCTTCGAGTATCTCCCGAAGCTTGTCTTTGGTGGACTCGCCGGCCGCCCACCGGCGGCTCCACCGCGGCATCGAGGCCGGGATGGGATTCGCCGCCCGCCAGCCTCCGTTGGCAAACTCGTAGAAATCGTCGCACGCGGCGACATTGCGGTTGAGGTCCGAGACCTCTATTCCACGTTGGACGGGATTCTGGGCCAGCACTGTTGTCGAAAGGACGAAGACGACGATCAGAATTCGCATAAGAGTCATAAGACGCTCCTCTGGTTTGCTAATGGTGAACGCTCCCTGCGCACGATGAGATCAATTGTTTGTCACGCATCCCTCTCATGAATTTCTCTGCCGACGCGAGCATAAAACATTCGAGCCGTGGGGAACAAGACGACGATGAAAGTGAAGCCATCGAGCGGTCGTGTTCAAAGACCTGTCAGGCGCGGCTTCGAGGAATGCCACGCCTGATTCGAGAAGAGTAATCATATGCTCGGCTGACCGGAATGGTTTTCAGAATCTTGAACGTGGAACATCAGATCGGCTGCGCGATGAGCTTTGAGGAAGGCTTCGTAAACGACGCCGAAAAGCATATAGAGCGAGAGTATGGCCAATGCTATGGACGCGGACTGACTTAACAGAAATGCCTCACTCGCGTTGGCAACGATGTGCGACGGCTGGCTCCAGATGAAATTGCTCCAGGGTATTATCACAGCGATGTAGCCGACGGTTACGGAGATGGCGATAGTACGCCAGAGGTTAGCGTGCTCCTTGACTCGTTCGAGCTTGGTCTGGACGGAGATGTCGCGCGCAGACAGCTGTTCAGTGCCAAAAGGCAGGAAATGAATCACACAAGAGAGAAGGCACACGAGCGATAGCTGAAGCGTCCATGAAGACATTCCCTGGTGTGGAAACTCTGGGCGGAAGAACGGCAAAGCGACCGCGCTCATAACAGCGAAGATCATTGCCGGCAGCGCTGCCTTGACCCTCCACGAGGCAGTTTTCAAGATCACCAGCATCGTGCCGGCAAAGATGAGAAGACCTCCGATCACAGAAAGCGTATAACCTGCCCTGTAGTGTCTGGGGCCGTAGACGACGTGGGTCGTCAGGCGGGCATCCACGTAGGTGACGCCGGCAGTGATGTATGAGAACCCTAGCGAGTTGAACAGAGCTATCTTAACGGCAAACCATTTATCGATGGCCATGACTCCCCCAATCGCCACAAAACGAGATAAGAGCCGGCATTCAGGCCCGCTTATCCGAAGGCCGCCTTCAGTTTGACTCGTTGCACTAAGCACACTATCGCGTAGCTCGACTGCGGCGGCCACTCTATTCCGGGCC
>DASQYE010000055.1:0-8966 GCA_035639355.1 Pyrinomonadaceae bacterium | reverse complement strand
TCCGACCTGGTGCCGACCAGGTTAATAGATACGGCTTACCTGGAAACGGCTTCGGACGACTCGCTGGCCGATTTCAATAACGACGGAGTGCCGGAGATGGCCGTCGGGCGTCTGCCCGTCAGAACGAGCGCGGAAGCGACGACGGTCGTCGGTAAGATCATAGCTTTTCAGAATGGCGAGCTGCGGCGCGGAGCGCTGCTCGTATCCGATCACAAGGACGGCTTCGATTTCGAGGCGGCCAACGAAGATGTACGCGCGCTGCTTCCTTCTACAATGAGTGTCGAGACGGTCAATCGCGCGGGCAATGATGCGAGCGTCGTTCGCAGCCAGATCATCGGCGGCGTCAATCAAGGGCCGCTGCTCGTCAATTACCTCGGGCACGGGTCGGTGGAGATGTGGACGGGGGCGGGGATTTTGAGAACGTCGGACGTGAGCGCGTTGACTAATAAACAGTCGCTCTCGTTCTTCGTGATGATGACCTGCCTGAACGGGTTTGCTCAGGATGTCTACACGGAGAGCCTGGCGGAAGCGCTGCTGAGGTCTGGCAAGGGAGGGGCGGCGGCCGTCTGGGCCTCTTCCGGATTGACAGAGCCGGACGAGCAGGCTTTGATGAATCGACAGTTGATGCGAGCCCTATTCGGCGACGGGCGCGTCACGCTCGGCGACGCCATCATCAGCGCCAAGGCGGCCACACAAAATATAGATACGCGCCGCACCTGGATGCTTTTCGGTGACCCTACAACCAGACTCAGGTGAGTAGCGTGCTCGTCGCTTCTACGGAAGGCCCGAAGCCTTCGCGCGCGGCCTGAATGAGTTCGCTCGCGGCGAGAGGCCACGGACAGCTCACCTTGATTATTCGCCGCGCATGCTGTAGATATTTTCCCGAATCAAGGTCAGTCCACATTACGAGCTTGGGGGGTTATATAGAATGCCGAACAGTTCCAGTCTACGCCTGACTTCACATGCGGGCGCACACGCGGATTTTGCTAAAGGCTCAATCTTTTTCGTAGGCACTGCAACAGTCATCCTTCGCTACGCGGGCTTCACAATCCTTACCGATCCGAACTTTCTTCACGCGGGCGATCACGTGCACCTGGGCTATGGTTTGACTGCGGAGCGTCTGACCAGCCCCGCGCTTGAGATAGAGGAGTTACCCCCGCTGGATTTCTGCGTGCTGTCGCACTATCACGGAGACCACTTCGACCGCGTTGCTGAAGAGAGGCTACGGAAAGACCTCCCCATCATCACCACGCAGCACGCCGCGTCCGAACTCGGCGACAAGGGCTTCACAGCCCCGCTCGCCCTCGATACCTGGGACTCCGTCTTGGTCGAGAAGGGCGACGCGAGAGTCAATATCACCTCCATGCCGGGCAAGCATGGGCCGCCCATAGTTGATAAATTCCTACCGCCCGTGATGGGAAGCATGCTTGAGTTTCAGACCCCGTCGGGCCGAACAGCCCTGCGCCTCTATATTACAGGCGATACCTTAGTCCATGACGACCTGAACGAAATCCCGCGTCGCTATCCTGACATAGACCTGGCGCTCTTCCACCTGGGAGGCACACAGATCATGGGAATCCTGCTGACGATGGATGCCGAGCAGGGTGTAGAGGCGATTCGGATCATCAACCCGCGCGAGGTCATCCCCATACATTATAACGACTACGAGGTCTTCAAATCGCCGCTGGAGGATTTCAAGCGGGCGGTCGAGGCCGCAGGGTTCGCGGAGCGGGTCAGATACCTTAGCCACGGCGAGACCTACGACTTTGAAGTCCCCTCGGCCCGGCATCAATAGGCACGAAAAGCCCAGGGTGAGGCCCGCACAGGAGCGGTTCTGACGCCCGAACTTTCGAGTTCGAGCCCGGAATGTGCATGTTCCAGGTCTGAACACGTACATTCCGCCCTGGAACACGCAAGTTCCGGCCTGGAATGTGCGCGTTCCAGGCCGGAACCTGTACATTCCCGGCTAGAACATGGACATTCCAGCCCCGAATTTGCACGTTCCAGGCTGGAAGTTGCGAGTTCCGGGCCGGGATACGCAGGTTCAGGGCCTGGGATCAGGACTTTCTACTTTATGACCTGCACATCGCGCTCGCTGACGATCTTCCAACCGGCCTCGGTCTTCACCCATCGCAGCTCCTGTACGACAGCGCCGCTGCTGGGCTGCGCGCCTTTGAAGTCCCAGCTTTTGCTGAAGCGCATGGAGGCCGTGCGACCGTCACTTGAGATGTTGATCTCCGGCTCGCCTGCGCGCACCTCGACCGAATCCACTTGCGAGATAAGGTGCGCTTTCTCTGCGCGCACGCCCTGGCGCGAAAAGTTGCGCTGTAGATAGAAAGCTTCGAGCCTAGGCGCATAGAAGGCCATCTGTCTTTCCAGATCGCGCGCATTGGTGGCCGCTATCCAGTCGTCGCGTAGCGAGCGCAACTCGGCCCGCGCGTCCTTTGAATCCACGGACGCCGTCGGAGGGATGTTTCCGGTAACGGGTTCGGCAATAGGTGCGGAAGGGGAAGCGGCCGGGGAGGGGTTCGCGCCCGCGCGAGTCTCAGGCTGCGCGCCGCCCGAAACGGAGGGCGCTGTATCGTTTGTGCGACGCGTAGCCCAGAGTGCCGTCAGGATAAAGGCCAAAGCGAAAAGCAGCGCCCCGATGCCTGCGTAGTAAAGCAGGGAGGAGCGAGCGCCCTGCCGGCCGGGCGGCGTCGAAGCCGATTCATCCCCGACGCTTGTTTTCGTCTCAATGCCCGCGTGATGGTCTGCGCTCTCGAATGCCTGTGTGCTATGCGGCTCAGTCGGCGGGCGCGCGGTCGATAGAACCGCAGGGGCGGTTGAACGATCAATATAAGCTTCTACGGTCGGATGAACGGAAGCTTCGGGCGGAAGAGATAATTGATGTTCCCTGGTCGGCTCGCCCGTGCGCTGCGTCTGTTTATCTGAAAGCGCGTCGCTGCTGGTCTCGTCTCCGGGCAGGCGACCGGAGGTTCGCGGGTCAGCGAGTTTGAAGGGCCGCGCCTCGTCCGCGTCCGATAACGCCTGTGGGGTAGATGTATCTGATGGAGTAGCTGTCGCCGTAGGGCGTTCAAATTCTCTGAGCCGTGCGGAGAGGTCTGAGGCCGCCTGCGGGCGGGCTGAGGGGTCTTTGGCAAGCAGCTGAAGGACTAGCTGTTCGAGCGCCGGGGGAATGTCGGCGCGAAACTCCGTGAGCGGTGGAGGCGTCTGCTGTATGTGCTTGAGGGCGATGGCGGTCGCCGTCGGCGCGTCGAAGGGCGCACGTCCAGTAAGCATCTCGTAGAGTATCACCCCAAGACTATAGATATCCGAGAGCGCATCGGCCCCGTGGCCTGAGCATTGCTCGGGCGACATGTAGCGCGGCGTGCCTATGAGCGAGCCAGTGCCCGTGAGCGTCGCTCCGCCGGTCGTGCTTTGCTCCTTCAGCTTGGCGACCCCGAAATCCACTACCTTGGCTTGCAGCTGCTTCTGGTGGTCGCGCCTGAGGACTATGTTCGACGGTTTCAAGTCGCGGTGGACTATGCCTGCGGCGTGCGCCACATCTATACCATCACAGACCTGACGCGCGATCAGCGCGGCCTCCTCTATGGGCAGCGCGCCCACGACGTTCATGTATTCGCGCAGAGTCTGGCCGTCAACCAGCTCCATGATGATATAAGCGCCGCCTTCGGGCAGCGCGCCGTAATCGTAAGTATCCGCGACGTTCGGGTGATTCAGTCGTGCGGCGGCGCGCGCTTCCCTGCGAAAGCGCTCAAGGGCGTCCGGTTCGGAAATGAAGTCGGGCAGCAGGAGCTTGATGGCGATAGGGCGGTCTAGGTCAAGGTGCGTGCCGGAGTAGACAGCGCCCATGCCGCCGCGACCCAGGAGGCGATCGAGCCTGTATTTCTCCGCGATCAGCCGCGACCCGGCACGAGACGGCACAAGCGCCGCCTGCTCCGAGGAGCAAACCGTGTCAGCGTCCTCATAACAGCGCTGGCAGATTGGACAAAGCTTCATCGGCTCATGAGTCCAATTAGAAGGTCAAGGGAGTTGCGGCGCGGCCCCTCAACTTTAAAGCTGAGCACAGAATCTTTCGGGGCTGCCCGCAGCATTCATCGTTGTATTCTCAACCGAAAAATACTTCGGCGACGCGATAAATCTCTTCGTCAAGCCGCTTGATGTCGCGGACGGCCTCCGCCAGCGGAATGCCTATGATCTGGTTGGCATGAAGCGCGGCCATGTAACCCCACTGGTGCGCACGCACCATCTCGTAAGCTTTGACGCCGAAGCGTGTGGCGAGGACGCGATCAAAGGGCGAGGGCGAGCCGCCGCGCTGAACATAACCGAGCTTGGTGACGCGCGTCTCAATGCCCGTGCAGCGCTCGATCTCGTGCGCGAGGACTGTGCCGATGCCTCCCAGCCGGTCATGACGATAAATCTGCTGGCTCGTTTCGGTGTTAAGAAAATCCTGGTCGCGGTGCGGATGCGCGTCTTCTGCGACGACGACGATGGAGAAGGCGCGACCCTGGTTTCGCCTGTCCTGAAGAAGGTCGCAGACGCGCGAGAGCTTGAACGGATGCTCAGGGACGAGGATCACGTCAGCGCCCCCGGCGATGCCCCCGTAGGCGGCTATCCAGCCGGTGTGCCGTCCCATCACCTCTATCACCATCACGCGATGGTGCGATTCAGCCGTAGAGTGTAGCCGATCGACAGCGTCCGTGACGATGCCCACGGCAGTGTCGAAGCCGAAGGTGAAATCTGTGCCGAGGATGTCGTTGTCGATGGTTTTGGGGATGCCTACGACCGGGTAGCTGTGCTCGCGCCAGAGGTCAAGGGCGGCGGAGAGAGTGCCCTCGCCGCCGACGACTATGAGCGCGCTCAGGCCGTACCTGTGCGAGTTTTCCAGTATGGACTTGAACGTATCCTGATCTTGCAGGGGATTGAAGCGAGAGGTGCCCAGGATGGTCCCGCCGCGCGGGAGAATACCTGTCACGGAATCCCTCGTCAGCGGCTCGACATCACCTTCGACCAGCCCCCGCCAGCCATTCTTGATGCCCAGAACCTCAGTCTCGTCGGCGGTGGCGCGGCGCACCACCGCACGGATAGCCGCGTTCAGTCCTGGACAATCGCCACCCGCCGTTAATATCCCTATGCGCTCGTTCATACCTGAAAGGTTTCAAAACTCGTCGCCGGCCGAAGATGAACAGCGAATCCGAAAACAGTGACCGCTCTGCGCGCGCACGCCATGCGCTAGGTAAGAAGCCGGCGCTTAGGACGAAACCACAATATTGCGTTTGCTTGAATGCACGTCCTATAATCGCGCGGCCGGCAGCAGCCTGTCAAATGAGATCACAAACGAGCGACCGCGTCGATTCTTCAAAGGCCCCGAAGGCCGTGAGACCTTTGGTGTCGGCGGACGACGAGCCACTTATACTGAGCCTGGAAACGGCGACCCGCGCGGGCAGCATAGCTCTTGTGCGCGGCGCGCGTCTTCTCTCGGCGTGCGCAGGAGACGCGCGGGTCTCTCACTCCACACATTTACTGGAAAACGTGAGGGCTGTTTTAATGGAAGCGGGCCAGGAGCTGAGGGACGTAGACCTCTTCGCGGTCACAGCCGGTCCTGGCAGCTTCACAGGGCTGCGCATAGGTCTGGCGACGGCCAAATCTTTCGCGGCGACGCTCAATCGTCCCTCCGTAGGCGTGCCCACGCTGTACGCCATAGCGCTCGGCGCGGGCCCTTCAAGCCGCACGCTGGCGATGATGCCTGCGGGGCGCGGCGAGGTTTACGCGCAATCGCTGGCGGTCGAGACTGGCGCGGTCGTGCGCGCCCTGGGAGAGCCCCAGCACCTGCCGCCGCAAAGACTGCTGGGCAGCCTGGAACAAGCGGGCGGCCTGAAACTGGCGTTTGAGGAGAGCCTGCGCCAGTATGCTGAAGAGATAATCGCATACGCACGCGAGGCAAACGTCTCTCTCAGTATAGAAGGGGAGCGCGAACGCACGGCTATCGAAACTCGCACGGATGGATGGACGCTTGCGGCCCCGGTTGAGAACCTGGCCGTACATGTCGCCGCGCTGGCCGGAAGGCTTTTCCGGGACGGCGAGGCGGCCGGAAGCCCGGAAGAGTTGCGCGCCATTTACGTAAGGCCATCGGATGCGGAATTGAACGAACAATGTCGAGCACAGAATCAACCCGCCGTGTGACAATACAGGGATTCAATATCTCGCGGATGACGGAGCATGACCTGCTGGCGGTGGTCGAAATAGAGGAGACGTGCGGCTTGAGCCGTTGGGGCTGGGACGCCTATCACAATGAGATCGAGCAGGGACGCGGAGCGCTGATGCTTGTGGCTCGCTCCGTCTCACCCTTGGATGAAGAGGGCGAAGCCGACGCAGAGATAGTGGGGTTCATCGCCGCGCGTTTCACCGTAGGCGAAGTCCATATTAACAACGTAGCGGTGCGCCAGAGCTTTCGCCGCCGTGGAATAGGGGCGGCGCTCCTGGATAGGGCGCTCGCCGAGGGGGCGCGTATGGGGGCGCGCACGGCCCTGCTGGAGGTGCGGGCCGGTAACCTTGCGGCGCAGGCGCTCTATGCGCGGCTAGGGTTTCGTGTGACGGGCAGACGGCGCGGCTATTACACGGAGCCGCCCGAGGATGCGCTCGTGATGAACGCCTCTATCTAGAGACGCGTGCCTTGATCTGGCTACGCATTTTGAGCTAACATTTTCCGTGAACACCGAAAGAACGGCGATCGCCCACGCGCATCGCTCGTCAAAATGATTTTCTACTGACCAAGCATCTGAAAGGAGCTTCCCCGAAATGGAAATGACCAACACGGACAGCTTGAAAGAACAACTGATGACGACCGACCCTGAATTCCGCGAGCTGGCGCGCGAACACGGTCGTTATGAAGCGCGCCTCAGCGAGTTGTCCGCTCTTACCTATCCGAGCGATGAAGAGCAGTTGGAAGAGATCACTCTCAAGAAAAAGAAACTGGCCATCAAAGATCAGATGCACACGATTATGCTGCAATATCAACGCAACAGCGGGGCCGCGCACTGAGAGGGGCCGCGCGAGCCGCCAACGGAGTGCCGTATATCCCGCAAAGCTAAATTTGAGTTGGAGAGATGGGGCGCTGAAGTTACCAGGAGCGCCCCTGTTTTTATTGAAGCGCTTTAGAGGGCGGCGGGCGTGAACTGACACTCTCTCTAGCGCGAGCGCTCGCGCTAGAGGACGCCCGGTTGGAGAGAAGCGATAGTGGCTAGAGAAGGTCTTCCATACATTATTATCCCGATCCTGCTGGCGCTCGTCCCGGCCTTCTTTGGATACTGGCCGGTCGCGCTCCTGCTCTTCGCGCTCTCCGCCTTCATGGCCTTCTTCTTCCGCGATCCGCAGCGCACTCCCCCCGACGAAAAAGATGTCATCCTCTCACCAGCCGACGGGCGCGTGACGCGCATCGATACAGTAGACCCGGCAGACCCCGCGTCGCCCACGGTCGTCAGCATCTTTCTTTCTCCGCTGGACGTGCATATCAACCGCGCGCCCCTCGCGGGAAAGATCACAGATGTCACCTACACGAAGGGAAAGTTCCTGATCGCCACCAACGAAGAGGCTAGCCTGGTGAACGAACAGAACGCGCTCACGATTGAAGGCGAGAAGGTGACGGTCGTGTGTAAGCAGATCGCGGGGGTGCTGGCCCGCCGGATAGTCTGCTGGAAACGCGCAGGCGACGAGTTGGCGCTGGGCGAGCGCTTCGGCCTCATAAAATTCAGCTCGCGGACGGATCTGATTTTGCCTGCGGGCGTAGAGCTGAGGGTGCGCGAGGGGATGAGGGTGCGAGGCGGAGCGACGATCATCGGGAGGGTGCTGTGAAAATGGTTAGTGCGCCGCCCGTCAGGGCGGACGAAGACGCTGTCTCTCCGCCTCGTCGCGGTTTTAAGAAGGGTCTGTATCTGATTCCGTCCCTGTTTACGGCCGCGAACATAGGCATGGGCTTTTACTCGCTGATGGCTACGCTCAGGGGGTTCCAGATGGTGAGCGCAGGGGGCGGGGCCGCGATGGCGGAAGCTGCCGCCTACTTCGACGCCGCTGCGATAGCCATCGGCTGGGCCTTTCTCTTCGACTCGCTGGACGGGCGCATCGCGCGCATGACCAAGACGGCGACAGAGATAGGCGTGCAGTTCGACTCTATCGCAGACGTTGTGACATTCGGGATAGCGCCGGCGGTGTTGGCTTACGCCTGGGGGTACGGCTCTGCGCTGCAAGAGGGTAGCGACGCGCACAAGCTGGCCTGGTTTCTCTCCTTCATGTACCTGATGTGCGGGGCATTCCGGCTGGCGCGCTTCAACGTGCAGGCTGCGCGCCCGCGCGTGCTCGCGGAAGGGGCCGTCAAGGTGGACAAGAAGAGCTTCGTGGGGCTGCCGATCCCTGCCGCTGCGGCGCTCATCGCGGCCATAGTCCATTTCGCCCCCACGCCGCTGGTCTATTACGCCCCGCGTCTGGCAGAGCTCTACAGCGGCCTGATGATGGCGCTGATAGGGGTGCTAGGCGCGCTGATGGTCAGCACGCTTCGCTATACCAGCTTCAAATCGGTGGGGACGCGCCGTCGCAGCGCTCGCGTGATTATCCTGCTAGTAGCCCTGGGCGCGCTCGTGTGGCTCTTCTCAAGGCACGTCCTGCTCGCCATTACGACCCTTTATGTCTTGCACGGCCTGGTATTCCGTCTGGGCGCGATCTTTCGCAGGCATCCGGACAAGGCGGACGGCTGATGGCAGCGCCGAAAAGCCTTGACGAGAGCGTGCCCCATCCGATTCCCCACACGTCGCGCTTACGCTGGCAGGAGCCTTTGCCTTCTAGTCTTCATCAAAAGATTGCGATCAACCCGGACGCGAGAAGGCCAGCAGTCCCTGACGTGTGGTCACGAACAGCACATCTGCGACTACTATTGGGGAGGCGGCCGTGGAGTTGTCCTCGCCTATCGGGAT
>DASQYE010000054.1:0-4754 GCA_035639355.1 Pyrinomonadaceae bacterium | reverse complement strand
CGGCCGCGCCAGCGCCCGTAGCCGCTCCGGCGCTTGAGCCCTGGCCTGCGGGGGGGACGGCCGCCGGTTGGCCCACGCTCCCGGCCGCCTGTGCGCCTGCTCCGCCAGCGCCGCCGCTCCTCATCTGTCCCTGCCAGTAGGAGCGAAGAATGTCGTAGGACGCGCGGTCAGATTGCGGCGAAAAGACCGCCAGCAGCTCATGGGCCGTCCGGCCGCCATAGAGCGGAGCGATCAGCGGTTGAATGATCGTCGCCGTACCGTCGTGTGCGCGCGTGTCGCTCCATGATTCCAGGTAGTGCGCCTCCGGGATGTGCCAGTGACAAAGCTCCGAAGTCTCGTCTTTGTAGACGCTCAGGCGAACGCGCAACGCCACTTTCTTGAGACTCTCGCCGAAGCTCAAGTCGGCGGGCGCGTTGTAGACAGGATTGCCGCCCAGTATGACCAGCGTTTCGACCTGTCCCGCATTCATGTCCGCGACAAGCTGGCGCAGTGATTGCATCTGGTCTTCCGGGAACGCCTCAAGGGGGTCTGTGTAGACGACCGTCTTGCCCGTGTTGCCGAGCGCATCGTTCATCGCATGGGCCAACGCATGAACGACCGCCGATTGCTCGTCGCCAGCGATGACGATCGAGCGGCCCCTGGACTGTTGCAGGTCGCGCGCAAGCGCGCCTATCCAGTTGGCGTGCGCCCCGGCCCCCGGCGCCTGGCCCCCCGCCCCCGCCTGGACGCCTAGCGCCCTGGCCACGGCGCGTACAAATCCCTCCACCTCGCTCGGACGCAAAGCCAGGCGATGATCTGCCTTAGCGCCCGTGTTGGTCAGCGTCGTCTCGACCGCGTAGAGCCTGTTCATGTCTCGCTGACTGCCCACGACGCGACGCCTGTTGGCGAAATCGGCGGCATAGGCCAGGCTTCCGGGCCCGCACGCGAGAAAATCGGAATCGATCGAGAAGATGCGATCCGCCTGGTCGAAGCGATAGATAGTATTGACCGCCTGTCCGAAGGCCAGCATCGCGCCCGCGCGCGCGCCGTCTCGGCCCGCGGGCTCGTATTGATGCAGCCTCGCCTGCGGCATCTCCGTCAGTATGGCCTTCAGTTGAGCCGCAAGGGTCGGCGACATGATAGTCTCGGTCAGGAAACGCAGCCCCGCGCCCCCGCGCGCCCGCGCCGCCGTCATCGCCCGACCGATGTCTTCCAGAAAGTTCGACCAGGGACGTATCTCTTCGCGGAAAGTAAGAGTCTGCGAGCGGTCAGGGTCGTAGAGGTCAAGCAGCGATGCCTGCGCGAACACGTCGGTCGCGCCGCGCGAGCCCGGATGATCCGGGTTGCCTTCGAGCTTGGTCGGTCGCCCCTCATTGCTCTTGGCCAGGAGCCCGGTCGAGCCGCCGCCGAGCTGCATGGCGGTGGCGAAAAAAAGGGCCTTGCCCGGCACTATCTCTTCGGGCTGGGTGACGTAGGGCACGATCTTCTCGGGCGGCTGGTAGGTGCAGGCGCTCAGGCCCGCGAGCGCCAGCGAAGCGCCCATCAGCTTCAGGAACGTGCGCCGCTCTATGGGATCGTCCCACTCCTCTGCGGCTTGCGGAAACTCGCGCTCGACCAAATCTCGAAACTCTGCCGTGTCGGCAAGCTCTTCGAGGCTGCGCCAGTACTGCTTGCCGTCGCCATCCTGGCCGGCAAGTATGCGGTCGCGCATCAGAGCGAAATTAATATGACGGTCTTTGGAAGCCATCCTTAGTTATCCTTAATCGGTTACCGATGACATGTCGAACAGCTGGTCAGCGACAGCGGGCCGCGAACGTGGTTGGCCCTGACGAGTTCGCGCCCCCGTGCAAGCTCTTCTCGCGTAGTATTCTCGGCCGGCCAGTCCATGTTGAATACCTGTTCTTTGGGTCTGACGAAACGCTCCGGCGAGCGGTGGCACTCCAAACACCATTCCATTTGCAGCGACGAGGCCTGATACATGATCGGCATCTCGTCCACCTTGCCGTGACAGGTCGAGCAGCCGACGCCTTTATTGACGTGTATGCTGTGATTGAAATAAGCGTAATCGGGCAGGTCGTGGACTCTGGTCCATTCGATGGGCTTGCCCGTGCGCCAGCTTTCGCGCACCGGCTCAAGGTAGGGACTGTCGGCCCAGATTTGCGAGTGGCAGTTCATGCACGTCTGCGTCGAGGGCATTCCGGCGCTCGACGATGTCTCGACCGACGTGTGGCAGTAGCGGCAATCGATGCCGTCGTCGCCGCTGTGATGCTTGTGGCTGAACTGTACGGGCTGCTGTCGCTCCGTCCATTGCCCCGTATTCCAGGAAGAGCGGTTGATTTCGGCCAACACCCAGACGGCCGCGACGAGAATAAAGACGGCTCCGAAGATACTTAACCGGGCAAGAAAATTGGTGCTATGGTGAAAAATCTGTGGCATCGCCGCAAACCTTTCCTCTTAACTCTTTTTACCAAAAGCCGTGAGGTAGGGACTCGAGTCTCGATGTTTCAGCCACACGCCGACCGACGGGCACAAAAGAGCGAAGGTGCTGGCGACCCGGTCGCGGTACACCCGTGCCTTGTTCTCCCCACTGGTTTTTACTGACATGAAGTTTCCAAGTGATACTACTTTTTGACGTGATGCGCAAGTTTTCACTTTATGAAATTCGCGCACGCCCCGCTTGACACGGTCGGTAGACTAACCCTCAATTGACACGAAAGCATGAAGAAGAGAGCCAGAATCTTTGGCGTCTCTCGTGGGCGCTACTCCGCCTGCAAGTCGAAAGGGAAAGAGCAGAAGCTGAGACGCCGTCGCGCGCGAGAGCGCGGAAGAAGGAAGGGATAGCAAAGGGAGAGCGCCGTATGCGGGCCGATTAAAACTAATGGGGAAGCCTGATGTGGTAGGTCTCCGACCCCCTGCTACCACGCCAGTGCTTCCCCATGCTCTTCATCGGTAGGAAGGATTGAATCTTACGCCCGTGCGGGACGCTGCGTCTGTACGCAAACGCACGCTTTTGGCAACGGCTCGCAAATAAAAATCTCGGAAATAAAAATCCGGCACACGGCCGGAAGCTTCAGACCGGGCAGAGCGTTGCCGGAAAGTCTTGCCTGCATCACGTGTGCGACTACTCTCTCTCCGCGTGCACCTATACGGCGACGCGCCCGGTATCAACCAGATCCTTCACCGTCCAGCGCGTGGGATAGCCGTACATGAGAATGCTGCCGGCCGGGTTGGCTTCAAGCAGGCGGAAGGCCGCCGCGTTGCGCTCGGCCAAGACCTCGGCAGCGCCGTAGAGCTTCCAGTCTCTAAGGTAATAGAGCACCAGCCCGTGCTCGCCCACGGCGCACGCGACCACCTGCGTCCCATCCGGGAACGCATAGATGCCCTGCTCCTTCAGAGGAACTTCGTGGATGTCGTATCTGTCGTAGGTGAAACTCATTTGAAGTGAGTGTTGCGGCCTATCAATATCAGTTCGGGAGACCGGAAAGGCGAGCGCGGCACCGTGCTCGCCCTTCAACATTTCCCTTGCCCGCATCTCGCTCGCAAAGCCGTGTGCGGCGAGCGATAAAGAATTTAAAGAACTTCAGCCTGACGGCGGGCCAGACGAGTGTTTGACGGATGGTAGATTTATAACAGGCGAAGGGCCGCTATGTCTGTACGTTTACGCACGCTCAGAGTAGCGTGAGAGCGCTCCAGTCAACCACGGAAATCAACCACGGACGCGCGCCGCTCTCAGGCGCGCCGAATCTCTCAATGGTCGCAACGGCTCGGCCTCTAAGCTTCATCTGTGTTCGCTATCGTACTGACATGGCCTTCGACAATTCCATAAAATTTAATCGCGCCCCATTGAATGAGGACCAGCCTGAGTTGCTCGACTGAAGCGACGCAGGCCGCGTGTCCATAACCGAACGTCAACAACCCTACAAGGGGGAGGAGATTCACAATGGCTGACAAAATGAGAACTCAAGGCGGTGGTAGTGGCGGCGGTGGCAGTAAGGGCGGCAGTGGAGGCGGCGGCGGTGGTGGCCGTGGCGGTTCCGGCAGCGGTGGCGGCGGAGGTCGTGGCGGCTCATCGGGCGGAGGTTCCGGCGGTGGCGGAGGTGGCGGCGGTAGCGGCGGCGGCAGTGGTGGCGGTAGTGGCGGCGGCCGCGGCGGTTCCGGTGGGGGCGGCGGCAAAAGCGGCGGTGGCTCCGGCGGCGGCGGCCGCTAGCCGCGAACTTCTTTGATCTCCGAATACTTGGGCAAGAAACATTCGTCCTTTGAAGGGGCGCACGATGATGATCCTTTGAAACATCATCGTGCGCCTCTTCCACTTTAGGCAGCGGGCGCTCTAAATTTCGCTTGCCTTGTGCCCGCCGAATTTTTGATAATCGGCCCAAGTCACTTTTGAAGGAGCAAATCATGGCTACAAGACAGAATCGGGGCTCTCAAGCGCCCGGCGACGAGCGACGGACGCGGCGCGTGAGCAAGAAGGACCAGATCCTCTCGCTCTATCTTTCGGGGATGAACGAGGTCGAAGACCTTGCCATCATCACCGGCTCAAGGCCGAGCTATGTCGGGTCGATCTTGCAGGAATCGGGTTTAATCAGCAGCTACTTCGATCTCTACACTTCGACCGCTCATCCGATGAACGTCTATTCGAAGTTCTTCGCGGGCAAGCTCGGGTTCAAGGATGAAGAGACGGCGCGCGCGAGCGTGGAGCTGATTAATCGTCTCTACGAACAGTTCGAGCTTGCGCAGGATCGTGCCGGTCAGCATCACGCTCTGGGGATGGCTTT
>DASQYE010000053.1:0-4165 GCA_035639355.1 Pyrinomonadaceae bacterium | reverse complement strand
CCAACGCGAGAGCAGTAAGAAGGAGCAGAAGAGTTGTGAGCGCCAGGGCTTGTGTCCGGTTGAGAAGATGATCTCGTGTGCGCATAGATTCAAACTTTGTTCGTGTTGCTTAATCCAGGAGTGTCCCTATCGCCCTGTATTGGGAGATCGTTGTCAGGCGGCCTTAATAAATGTGTAAAGCCCGGGCGACACTACTTCTTTGCTGTCAGAGCTGTGCCACCTTCACTCTCCTCAAACTGGTTGATGCGCACCGAACCGTCTGGGAAACGGGCCGTGATCTCCAACTCACCGCCCATCGCAGAGATGAACTCTCTGAGCGTGCTCACGTACATGTCCGTGCGGCGCTCAAGCTTGGAGACGGCCGCCTGCTTCACATTAAGGTTTTCGGCCAGCTTCTCCTGCGTCAACTTCCGGGCCGCGCGCAATTCATTGAGAGGCATCTCCTCGATGAGCTTCTCAGCCTTCCGGCGTGAGCGCTCGCGCGGCTCGGGCGACATCTTAGCCCTCAGTGTCCTGAATGACTTAGCCATCTTCGATCAAACTCTCCGTGTACTCGACCCCCCATTCCACAGAAGGAATATAACAGTTATGGAATATTCGTCAAGCGGGTTATTATATGGATTGCGGGTATCTTCAGGAATTCACAATCGCAGGTAGGGAGAATGTCATGAAGGTGATCCTCTTCGGGGCTACAGGGATGGTCGGGCAGGGCGTCCTGCGCGAGTGCCTGCACGACGACTCGGTCGAGGCCGTACTTGCCGTTGGCCGCAACTCAACCGGGCAGGCGCACCCGAAGCTGCGCGAACTTGTCATCAAGGACATGTTCGACACGAGCGCAGTCAGTGAAGAGAAGCAAGGGTATGACGCATGCTTTTTCTGCCTTGGCGTTTCGTCGGCGGGCATGAGCGAGGCCGACTACACACGCCTGACGTATGACCTGACCCTGGGATGGGCGCGGGCGCTCTTTCAGACGAATCCTGCGATGACGTTCGTCTATGTTTCAGGCGCCGGCACGGGTGGTAAAGCGATGTGGGCGCGGGTGAAGGCGCGTACAGAAGACGCGCTCCTCGCGCTGTTCTCGTCCGCGTACATGGTCCGACTGGGCGCACTGCGCCCGATGCACGGCGAGGTCTCGAAGACGCGATGGACACAGGTTGCTTATATCGTCTTTCGCCCGCTTCTACCACTGTTGCGCTTGATCGCGCCGGGTGCCGTGATCAGCACCGAAGAGCTGGGCCGCGCGATAATCCGCGCTGCCCGGGAAGGCGCACCTAAGCGCGTGCTGGAGATGCGTGACCTGCTTGCGCTCGGTGCGCCATAAGCGAATCCGGCAACGAGCTTTCTTTTCATTCTTTTCGATGATTAATAACTTTGAAGTTGATTGCTCGCCGGTTAATTCGAGCCTTGGGCATCTTTCGCTGGCAAAAGCTATTGTTTCATCGGTGAAATAAAGTATTGCACGTGAATTACATCTGTGCTATAAGCCGATGCTATCTGGCAGTACGTTCGCGATTGATAATCATCCGCACAGCAAAGGAGATCGAAAAGATCATGAAACGAGTAACCGGCATCGGCGGCATCTTCTTCAAGGCAAAGGATGCACCTGCGTTGCAGGCCTGGTACAAGCGTCATCTCGGCATAGATGTCCAGGCGTGGGGCGGTGCTGCGTTCTCCTGGGCCGACTCGGATGGCAAGCCCACAGGCGGAACAACCGTCTGGTCCGTTAGTCCGGAGGAAAGCAAGCAGTTTGCTCCAGGCAAAGCCTCGTTCATGGTCAACTACCGCGTTGAAGACCTTCACGCTCTGGTCGCAGCGCTCAAAGCGGAAGGCTGCAACGTCCTCGACAAGATCGAGGACTCTGAGTACGGCAAGTTTGCCCATGTCATCGATCCCGAGGGAAACAAGGTCGAGTTGTGGCAACCACCTGCCGGTCAATGAAGCACGTTCACGCTCCTCGGCGGCAGTCTAAAGTAATAAGGAGGCGAGAGAATGACAATCGGTCGCTTGGCTTGGATTATCGGCGCCGCCATCCTTGTTTTGGCGATTAACGTCGGGGTCAGCATTCTATACATAGTTATCTACTCATACCTGATTAACCCGGGACATGATGAGCACTATTATCAAGAATATGCCAAGATGGTTGCGCCCTATTCCAGTATTGTCGTGGGAATGCCACTGATGTTTCTTATCTGCTGGCGGGTCGGCAGGTGGTGGGAAGCCGATTTTGCGGTCAAAGCCGCGCTTCTCGTTTGGCTAGTTTACGCCGGGATTGATGTGCTTGTGCTGGTAGCAGGAGGGATGTCAGGAGGGGTGCCGACTCGGCTGATTGTTCTTACAGCAATTTCACTCATTACCAAGTTGGCAGCCTCTTACTTTGGCGGCATTGTTGGTAGTCGGCGGGTCTAAAAAGGTTATGCGTTACGCTGAAGCTGCCGCCCAACGACTCATTCCAGCCGACCCGCACCAATTTGCCTCTCATCGTCATTGTGTGCTTTCTCCGGTGTTGCCTTTATTCGGGGCGCGGGCGGCTAAGCTCAACCGTTGGGCGGACGATCCGGGAGGACAGCGCGCGATCCCCTGAACGCAGTCTCAACTCCTTGAAAGGAACATCGCAATGTCGAAGGTTGTCGCAATCATGTCCATGTCGCTCGACGGCTACGTCGCCGACCTCAACGATGGCGTGGCCGAAGTGTTCGACTGGTACTTCAACTCGGGGAACGTCGAATTCCACACCGGAGGGTCGGACCCCATGACGTTCAAGGTGTCAGAGGCGAGCGCCAAGCACATTCGCGATCTCACGTCCGGACTTGGCGCCGTGCTCACCGGTCGACGGACTTTCGACAAAGCTGAGGGCTGGGGCGGAAATCACGCCTGGGGACCGGCATTCGTACTTACCCACCACGTCCCCGCCGGATGGCCGCGGCCCGACTCGACCGTCCACTTCGTGACCGACGGCATCGAGAGCGCCGTGAGCCAGGCCAAAGCCGCCGCCGCGGGGAAGAACGTCGGGATCCATGGCGCTGACACCATCCAGCAGCTTCTGAATGCTGGCCTCCTCGACGAAATCAGCGTCGACGTCGCGGCGGTTCTTCTCGGCTCAGGAGTTCGACTCTTTGACCACCTCTCGGGCACGCCAGCCGTTCTTGGCAACCCGACGGTGATCCAAGGCGTCGGCGTTACGCACCTGCGCTACCCGGTACGCAAGGCGTAGTCCGACTCCACGCCTTTAAGGCTAAGGAGTATCGGATGTTCTTCATGAGTGAGGAGGACGAAGACTCCTCCGATTGTCCCGGAGATAAGTGGGGCGCGTCATGCTGGCCGACATGGCTTCGGCCCGCGCCGCGCCTAACAATGAACATGCACCTGACGCCCCGCAAGCCGGCCTCTCATGCACGTTGCGTGGGGGCGCCGGTGATGCCGGGCGGTCAGCAGCTCATAACAATGGAGAAGTGACATGGTGAAACCAGCAAAGAATACGATTTGCCTTTGGTACGACACAGACGCCGAGGACGCGGCGCGTTTTTACGCCGAGACCTTTCCCGATTCATCCGTCGAGGCGGTGCACCACGCCCCGGGAGACTTTCCGTCCGGGAAGAAAGGGGATGTGTTGACGGTCGAGTTCACGGTGATGGGAATTCCCTGCCTCGGACTCAATGGCGGACCCGCGTTCAAACACAACGAAGCATTCTCGTTTCAGGTCGCAACCGCTGACCAGGCCGAAACGGATCGTTACTGGAACGCAATCGTGGGCAATGGAGGCCAGGAGAGCGCGTGCGGCTGGTGCAAGGATAAATGGGGATTGTCCTGGCAGATTACGCCGATCGCTCTGACGAAAGCGATTACCGACCCTGATCGCGCTGCGGCCAAGCGCGCGTTCGATGCAATGATGCAGATGAAGAGGATCGACATCGCTGCAATCGAGGCGGCATACCGCGGTTGACCCAGGCTTGACCAGCGCTCTCGCCTCATGCCGCCAAACTAGCGGATGCACCCGAGCCCGCACAACTGAGTTCATCTGTCCTTCTCGGCGCCGTCGTGCGGATCGGGTGATTCTGGTCGCTCGGTCAGCTACTTTTACATCATTGCCGTTCTCAGACACGAAAGGGCGCTCCTTTTAAGGAGCGCCCTTTCGTTATAGCGATTATGAACGGGACGCTATAACCGT
>DASQYE010000052.1:0-4013 GCA_035639355.1 Pyrinomonadaceae bacterium | reverse complement strand
AATCAGAGCTGCTTCGCTGCTTCTCCAAGCCCCGAAGGGGCTTGATCGCGTCGCTCGATAATGAAACCTGCTCTAACTGGCCTCTGTCGTATGCCCTGACGCTCTTTCATAGAACGTCACCCGTAGATTTTCTTCGAGCGAAAGGGAATCGACGGCGCTGAAACCGTCCAGGTAGCCTTCGGGCATAAAGGTGTCCGCGCCCTCGACCGAGAGGGGCACTTCCGTCACGATCCATCTTTCTATATCGCCCAGGAAGGCGCGAAAGACCTGCGCGCCGCCGATGATGAAGAGGTCGCAGGCCAGGTACGGCCCGAGCGAAAGAACGGACTGGCGGTTTCTGAGCACGATCACGGTTTCCTGTGCCTCTATCTCCGCCGCCCTGCTCAAAACGATGTTGAGCCTGCCCTTCAAAGGCTTCTGGAGCGAGCGCCATGTTCTTTGGCCCATCACGCAGGCGTGCCCCAGGGTCTGCTGCTTGAAGAACCTCAAATCCGTGGAGTAGTGCCAGGGCAACGCGCCGCCTTTGCCGATTGCGCCGTTCCTGTCCACGGCGACAATGCCGTTAATCTTCATCTTCAAAAAAGCGTTCCTTCTCTGGACTCTTCTTAAACCGCGACGGGCGCTGCTATTTTCCCGTGCGACTTGTAACCGACCAGACGAACATGCTCGTAGCGCGCCGCGAGAAGCCCTTCGAGCCCGCGCAAACTCCCGCTCTCGTCCACAATCTCAAGCCGTGGCAGAGGCAGTGGCTCTCTATTGAGAAGCTCCTGCACCTGTTCAAGGTGATTCTTGTAAATGTGATAGTCGCCGAGCGTGTATATAAACTCGCCGGGCTCAAGCTCGCAGACGTGTGCGACCAGGTGTGTGAGCAGTGCGTAAGAGCTGATATTGAAGGGCACGCCCAGGAAGGCATCAGCCGAGCGTTGATAAAGCTGGCAGTGAAGCGTGCGCCCCTCTTCGACCTTGAATTGAAAGAGCGTGTGGCATGGCGGCAGGTCAACCATCTCACTCTGCCTGGGGTCCCAGCCCGTGACGATCAGGCGGCGCGAGTTCGGATTGCTTTTGATAGTCTCGATCAGGCGCGCGATCTGGTCAAGGCCGTCTCTCGCCGGGTAGTTGCCGCCGAAGGAGCGCCAAAGGTAGCCGTACACGGGCCCAAGGTCGCCTGCGGCGCGACCGAAGCGATTGGTATGCGCCTCGTCGGCCCACTCGGCCCAGATGTCCACTCCCTTCGCTCGCAGGGTCATTTCATTCGTGTCGCCGGAGAGAAACCAGAACAACTCTTCCGCCACCCAGCGGAAGGGAATCTTTTTCGTCGTCACGATGGGAAAGCCATCTCGCAGGCGAAAGCGCGTTTGATAACCGAAGTGGGAGATTGTGCCGACACCGGTTCTGTCGCGGTGCTCTTTTCCGTGTTCCAGAATTGACTTGAGCAGGTCTTGATACTGTTTCATACGATCAGATTATTAAGCTTCGGATAGACGCGAGCGCGCGCCTGGACGCCCTCTCATTTGACTCTGCGGCCAAGTGTGGGCCCGTCGGCGCTCGATCATACGAGACCGGGAGCAGCCCTCTAAAGTTAACCTTTTTCCAATGCTTTTGCCACCTCCTGCGAGTGCCTCAAACTGCTTGCGGGACGAGCGGGGCGCGTCTGTCACGGGTCGGCCGATTTTTGCCCAGGGACGAGCGCGAGCGCGCCTCGCTTGAGGTCGTCCCGATGAAACCTGAGACGTTTACAGGAATCTATGCTAAATTGCATCGTCTACTCTGCGGCCCGTGTAAAGAAAAAGACAGGGGGCTCCGGCGGCGCGAGCGCCAGGGTCGCCGACAGGAACCGAGGACCAAGCCCAATGATGATGAAAAGAACTCTCAGCCTGATTCTATTGCTCGCGCTGGCGACTGTTGCCGCCGCGCAACAGCAGCCCGCTCCGCCGAAGACGACGTTGAAGGTCGGAGACGCCGCGCCGGACTTTACGCTCACGGATACGGAGGGCAAGCCGGTGAAGCTCAGCGACTTTCGCGGCCGCAAGAACGTCGTGCTGGCCTTCTACGTGCTGGCTTTCACCGGCGGTTGAACGAAGGAGCTGCAAGCATATCAGTCTGATATAGCTCGATTCGCCGCCACGGAGACGCAGATTCTAGGCATCAGCATGGACAGCTTCGCCGCCAACAAGCGTTTCGCAGAGGACATCAAGGTGACGTTTCCGCTCCTGAGCGATTGGAAGCGCAAAGTGGTCAGGGACTACGGCCTCTTCGACGAGGCGAGCGGCTACGCCTCGCGCGCCACCTTCGTCGTCGATAAGGAGGGCGTTATTCGCCACGTAGAGCAGGGCAAGACTGCGATCGATCCGACGGGCGCTTACCAGGCGTGCAGTATCTTCAACAGAAAAAAGTAGTCTGATCCTGGGAAAGAGAGCGCGTAAGCCTGTCGCGTTTATGCGCTCTCTCTTTCCGCCGAGGCTATATCCTCTCGCTCGTTTCCAGTCGCTCGATCTCGCGGTGCAGAGTCCTTCTCTCAAGCAGCAGTCTGAGGAAGAGACCGCGTCGCCTGAGCAGCACGAAAACCGCCTTGTACCATCCCCGCATGTCATAAATCTCCTCGACGGTACGCATCGCCACGTAACCGCACACGATCACGGATGGTAAAGCGATGACTGCGGCGCGCCAGCCCAGGAATGCGTAAGCGAGGGCGGTGAAAGCAACCCACGCCAGCGGCATAAGGACTATGGCGGCCAGGATTTTGACCGTCGATGCGATTTCGTCCGCGCCGTGTTTACGAAATATGCGCGCCAGAAGTCCGCACAGAAGATACGCGGGGAGGTGTACGAGCGCACCTGCAAGCGCCCAGGGCAAGAGCAGCGTGATGAGTATGCTTCTCACAAGAAAGTGGCGAAGGACGTACCACGCCGAATGTTTTGAGAGCGATAGATTCTCGGGCCTCATGCCCATGCGTCGCATCTCGGCTTCATACTCGACGATGCGTTGACGCAGCGCATCCATGCGCGCAGGCGAGTGCGAGCGTCTTAGTCTGCTGCTGCTGGCGGCGAAGCGGCGAACGAAATCAAATCGTGCGCTGATGGAGCGCTCTATGTCCAGGCCCGCGTAAAGAGACGAGAAGAGCTGTTCCGCCTTGTTGACCACTTCCAGCTCCCTGTCATCCTCTACGTTTAAGGTCACTTCGCGCAAAGCCGCCTCGATCGCCTGCGACAATCGCCGTACCTCTTCGCGGGGCGGCTGTCCTTCTTCGTCCAGCTCGACCGGATTTACTTCCATGAACTCCCCGAAGCGCAGCAGCGCCTCGCTGCGGAAAGCAGTCTTCGATGTGTAATAGAGGCCGACGGGAATAATCTTGAGAGCGGGCGCTTCTGTCAGGCTCTCGTCATCTTTGAGAACTGAGATAGCGCCGAGAGCGATTCGCGCCGCGCCGGTTTTGACCGGCAATAGCTGCGTCGCGTTATGCGAGATGCCTTCCGGAAAGAGAGCTATGCAGCGGCCCTCGCGCAGCAATTCGTGACAGGCAGCGAACGTGCGCTGGTTCTGCGTGAGGTCTTCGACACGATCCACGCGGCGGTAGAGCGGCAGCGCTTCCATCGTGCGCATCAGGAACCCTATCACTGGCAGGGGGAAGAGCGTGGACTTGGCCAGAAAGGAGACGCGCCTGGGGAGAGCGCAGAAGACCAGCGCCGGGTCGATCAGCCCGTTCGGATGATTGAGAACGAAGACGAGCGGCCCGGACAGGGGCACAAGCTCGACGCCGCTCGTCTCAATCCGCCGGAAAAAGAGGCGCAAAGCCGTGCTGATGACGGCGTGCACGACGCGCCGCGTGACAGACCCCTTCTGGCGAAAGATCATCTCGCCAAAGCGCAGCACCCTCGTTTCCGGCATCGCACGATTATAAGGTATGGCCGGCGTTTCTGGTGTGTCCCCTTGAGAGCGTGTAGGAAAAAGTATCCAAGGCCACTGAAAGGAGCGAGAGAGTCTGGCCCACGGCTAGCGCCCTGGGAATATGTCAG
>DASQYE010000051.1:0-3427 GCA_035639355.1 Pyrinomonadaceae bacterium | reverse complement strand
CAGTGCTGTCTGATGGAGCGGCTCATCAACAGGTTATCGCAATACATAGCAGCGCAAGTTCCGGGCCAGGCTGTCGGCTGGCGGCAATTTGCGATGCCCGCATTGATACCGGCGGAAAGGAAATGAATATGAGAAAATATGTGTTCGCGCCCGTAGTCATTCTTCTTCTAGTCTGCCCTTTGGTCTCGCATGGCCAGACAAAGATAAGCGCCTCCTCGCGCAAGGGCGCGGTGGCCAGAAAGAAGTCATCTTCTCGCAGCAAGCCTCGGAAGGAGGATGCGAGCGTCTCGCGACGGCTCTGGATTACCTTTGCCCTGAGCAGCGCATTCGACTCGAACATAGACGATGACGATAAGGGCTTGAACTCTTTCGGCCTGGTGCCGAGCGTAGGCGTGCATTTTCAGGATAATGCGGAGAAGCCTTCGTTTGAAGCCGACTACGAAGTCGCCCTTCACAGGTACACGAATACGGACAAGTATAATCGCGTCAGCCAGAACTTCAGGGTCGCTCACCGTCTTCAGCTCTCGCGCAGATGGCAATTGCGAACCACCGGAGAGATTTCCCTGAAGGGTTCGTCGGAAGACCGTGATGTTAATAATCAATATGTTCTAGAACCCCAGCTACAGTATCGCATCAATCCCAATAACCGTCTGCGGCTCTTCGGCGCATACCGCGTGAAGCGCTACCCGCTCGAAGACATAGGGAAAAACGCCGTAGACCCGTACGTCGGAGCCCGGTTCGACCAGAAGCTAAAGGGCGGGCGCGGATGGGAGCTCTTTTATCGCTACGATAAAAATCGCTCGCAGGACCCGAAGGATCGTTACGTGCGCTGGACATACGGGGCGCAGTTCAACACGCCGCTGTTCGCTGAGCATCACGACCAGCTGACGCTCGACGTGCGCTACGCCCCCAGGCTCTACGCCAGGCAGGTGAAAGTTGACGGCGCGCGCGTGCCCAGACGCGACCAGCGATGGACGTTTGATGTCTTGTATGAGCGGCCTCTACAAAGAGACTTGCAGATGGGTTTGAATTACAGATATGAAACCCGCAACTCAAACGACCCCGAAAAGAATTTCAATTCTCATCTTTTCGGCATGACGCTCGCTTTCAAATGGTGGAGATAAAGCGGCGGGCTCAGTACACAATCGCCAAAGCGCTCACCCCGTTTTCATCCAACAAGTCCGGGCGCTGAGCTTTACCCTCTGCGCGCTACGCCACTTTATTGGTGGGACACACATACTCATGGGCCAGGTACCAGCGCGCTATGAACTTGAGCACGGCTGAGACGTGCTTGCATTCAAAGCCCGGCTCGGCGTTGCCTCGATAGATGAAGTCTGCGCAGGTGCAGGCCAGGTGCTTCGTCTCCGGGTCGCGGAACAGGTGATAATCACGCTCGCCGCCCGTCTCCGAATGGGCTATCCAGCCGTAGGGCTCTGCCTCGAAAACTCTAATCCTCTCCGAGCGCGCCGCACGCTGCTCGGCCGCCGTAAAAACGTGTACTTTGCCCATCCCTACTCCTCTTCTACTCCTGATTTTCATGCCGAGCATTATAACATGTTTCATGCGTGTGTGCCACAGTGTTTCACGGGTGAAACAAAACCCGAAGCGGAATTAAGACCAAGATTCCTCAACCCCTGAGCCTCTTGCTCGGAGAGCGATCCGCCGGGCATCTATACACTTGCTACTGCGTATGATACACTGTCCCACGTTTGAAACGCGCGCGGAATCCGAGGCCGAAGTCTCGCAAACAGCTTACACAAAGAGTGAGGAGCTAAGGAGATGTCATTTAACAAGATCATCATCGTCGGCAACCTGGGGCGCGACCCAGAGATGAGGTACACGCCGCAGGGCACGCCCGTCTGCACGTTCAGCCTCGCCAGTAATGAGCGGCGAAAAAACGGCGTGGGCGAGCAGCAGGACATTACCACCTGGTTCAGGGTGACGGTCTGGGGCAAGCAGGCCGAGACGGTCTCGAAGTATCTGACAAAGGGCAGGAGCGTCTACGTGGAGGGACGCCTGCACGTAGAAGATTGGACGGACAAGGATGGCAAGCCGCGCTACACGCTTGAGGTCAATGCCAGCGACGTGCAGTTCATAGACAGCGCGAGCGGCGCGGAGCGCGAAGGCATCCCTGTGCGCGCCCTCGATCAGGCCGGGAATCAGAATACTACGCGACCGGCCGGGGGCAGAATTGCGCCGCGACCCTCGACCGTAGAAGAAGACTCGATTCCTTTTTAAGCCTTAGGCATCACAGACGCGCGCCGCGTGGCCGACCCCCGTGCGCGTAGTGTAAGAATATGAGCGAAGAGTTAATACCGGAGTTGAGCCGTTTGACGAGCGCGACAGTGCCGGCCGACCGCTCGCAGTTCATGCCTGCGATGTCCATAGAGCTGGCGGTCGAGCGCTACAACGCGATCACGGAATTTGTCAGCCGCGTGCTCCGCAGGGACGTTGATTACGGGATGATTCCGGGCACAGATAAGCTGACGCTCTTGAAGCCCGGAGCCGAGAAGCTGACGACCTTCTTCGGCCTCAGCACCCGCTTTCAATTGATCGAGCGGATAGAGGACTGGACGGGCGAAGATTATAATGGCGAGCCGTTCTTTTACTATCTCTATCGCTGCCAGCTCTATCGCGGCGATCTACTGGTCGCCGAAGCCGACGGTTCCTGCAACTCTCGCGAGCAGAAGTATCGCTACCGCGAAGCGCAGCGCAAGTGTCCGGAGTGCGGGCAGGCGGCCATCATCAAGGGCAGGGAAGAATACGGCGGAGGATATGTATGTCTGACCCCTGAGACACCGATTCTCTATTCGGATTTCGTTTGGCGACCTATTGGTGAAGCAAAACCAGGTGATGAGATATTTGGTTTTGATGAATACCCAACGCAGCGCAAATTCGGACGTAAGATGCGCCCCGCCATCATCGAAGCTGTGTGGGCCAGTCGACAGCCGACGCAACGGCTCATCACTGCCCACTCAGACGTATTCGCCACTGCGCAACATAGGTGGCTTCAGCATCATAAAGTTCCGGGGCATAAAGGCCACTGGGGGGATCCATGGCTGCAAACGGACCGGCTAATCGCGGGCAACTGCCTGCGAAACATCGGCCATCATGAAGAGCCGTTAGTCACAGAGGATTATCGCGCGGGATACCTGGCGGGCATCACAGTTGGAGACGGGACATTTCGGTATGTAGAGGGTGCAACGAGAGCAGAGCAGAAAGTCGCGTACTGGCGGGTGGCGCTGCGGGAGACAGACGAAGCAGCATTAGGTAGAATCGTTGCCTACCTGGTGGCATTCGGAATTGAAGCATATGTTCGCGCCTTCAATCGAGGCGTAACGTCGGTAACACCTACTGGTGGCATTTACCCAAGCGAACTGCACCCCATGAAGAAGGTTGAGATTCGCTCTCTGGGTGGTCTGGAAGC
>DASQYE010000050.1:0-3800 GCA_035639355.1 Pyrinomonadaceae bacterium | reverse complement strand
TTTTAACGGGGACGCCAGAGCAGACATCGCCACCGCCGGTCTTGACGTTGAAATCCTGCTCGGCAAAGGCGACGGCACATTTCAACCGAACATAAAATATGCGGTCGGCACGAGCCTGACCGGAATCACTAAAGGCGATTTTAACAACGACACAAAACTCGACCTTGCCATCACGATAGCCAGTACGAAGGAGATCGGTATACTTCTTGGAAACGGCGACGGCACATTCGGACAGATCGCCAGATTTCAGACCAACGCCGTCGGTATCCCGACCTCATCCGTCGCCGCTGATTTTAACCTCGACGGCCGCCTCGATTTGATGACCTCCGATCCGTATTCTTGCAACACCGCGCCGTGCGTCATCAACAGAACCGTGACCCTTTTTTTGGGAAATGGCGACGGGACATTTCAGACTCCGCAACAAATCGATGTCGGCACTCCACCTTCGATGCTCAAGCTGGGCGATTTCAACCGCGACGGCATAGCCGACGTTGTCGCCGCAGCCGCGTTTGGCAAAGTTTTGATTCTGCTGGGGCGCGGGGACGGCACTCTTCTACAAATGCCGGACATCCTGATCGTTCAAAATGTTGACAATACGGATGTCGTCGTCAACGATTTTAACGGCGACGGGATTCAGGACTTGGTGGCGGCGGCCGACGCCGAGAGCAAATACGGCGTCTGTTTAGGGAACGGCGACGGGACGTTTCGCCCGCCGACCATCATCACCGACACACTCATGCAGCGCGGCGCGTGGCTCACGCTCGGCGATTTTAACCGGGACGGCAGACAGGACGTTGGCATCGGCTTCTCTTACTGCTGCGTTGGTACGGGCTTGGGCGCGTTCGGCGTCATGCTGAGCCGGGGTGATGGGACGTTCCAGACCATCACGCGCCATATCGTTCCCGGCAACGGCAGAATTCAACTGGCGGCGCTTTTCCCTATCGTCGCGGACTTTAACGGGGACGGCAAGCCGGATGTCGCCGCAAGGTTTTACAACAACGTAGGAGGTACGACAGGCGGCACGCTTGTCTTGACGAACACGAGCGGCGTTTCCCCGCGTTCGCTAGGCTTGGGAATATTAAGCGCCGAGCCGGCGAGCGTCGTCGGCGGCACGACCGCCGAAGTCAACATCGCGCTTGCGCCGAATGCTGTCGCGCCTTCGGGCGGCTTGACCTTCACGGCGTCGAACACGAACCCGTCGGTCGCGTCCCTCGCTTTTTCGCAGACTTCGCCGCCGATGTTAATGGCCGGCGGAATGACGAATTTGCGCTTCAAGGTTGAAACGAAGCAAGTGACGACGACGCAAACCGTCACGATCACCGTTAGAAACGATAGGATCGGCAACCGGAGCGTGAATCTGACGGTTACGCCGCCGACCACGCCGCACGCCATCGGCTCGCTTGAAATGCGCCCGGCGGGTGTTTTCGCCGGAGGCGACGCCAGCGGCGTCGTCACGCTGGAAACAGGTCATGTCGCTCCGCTCGGCGGCGCGCTGGTTTCATTGACGAACGACAACCCGAATCTCATTTCGATGCCCGCGAGCGTCACTATTCCCGCCGGGCAAACGAGCGCGGGTTTCCCGGTTCAGACCGACACGACGGGAACGACAACGCCCGTAACGGTCAGCGCAAGCTACGGCGGGGTGACGAAAAGCGGGGTATTGACGGTTCATGCGCCTTCGCAGGCAGTGCCGATTTCTTCGGTGACCGTCACGCCGTCAAGTGTAACCGGCGGCGGCTCGCAAAGCACCAGACTGACTATCAAGCTCGCGTCAAACGCTCCGACCGAAGGCGCAACGATTATGCTTTCGAGCAGCCGTCCGGATGTCGCGCCCGTTCCGCGTTCGGTTCAAATCTTCTTTTCGACGCAATCGAGCGCCTTTGTCGATCTCGTTCCGCTTCCGGTTTCCGTCCCGACCAGTGTGACGCTGACTGCGAGATTCGGCGATTCGAGCGGAAGCGCAGTCCTGACCGTCGTGCCGCCGCCGGCGGGCGCAGTGCTTTCATCTTTGATCTTGAACCCGTCGAGCGTCGCGGGCGGTAGTTCTTCACAGGGGATGGTCACAATCAGCGCAGCATCTTCGACTCCGACAACCGTGGGCCTGGCTAGCTCCAGCTCGCCGATCGTCACCGTTCCAACCAGCGTCACGATTCCGGCGGGCGCTACGAGCGCGAACTTTACGGTCAACACGACATCGGTTTCCTCGTCTTTCAACGCAACGATCACGGCCTCCTTAAACGGCGGGTCGCGTTCGGCACAGCTTACCGTCACGCCTGCCGGCGATACGGTTGCGATTCAACGCGCCGAATACACGGCCTCGGATCGCGTCCTGCGCGTTGAAGCGACCAGCACGCGCACAAACGCGACGCTGCAAGTCTTCGTCACTTCCAACGGGCAGCTGATAGGCACGTTGACCAACAACGGCGGAGGGAAATACGGCGGGCAGCTAAACTGGTCTGTTAATCCGCAGAACATCACCGTCCGCAGCAGTTTCGGCGGCTCGGCGACAAGGGCGGTCGTGCTGAAGTAGTGAAGCCACGCGGTTAATTACCGCGCGATGCTGAGAACAGACCCGAAACAGGCATGAGCTTTACGAGTATCTTGCTATCTGCCGGGGGCTTTCTTGAAGCTGTAGTCCGCTAGCTCAAAGCCGTACCTGACCTGCGCGGCCTCCGTAGTGCTTTTAATCAACCCGACTCCGTCAGCATACCAGTACGTCTTGGTCGCGGCGGCTCCCCCGCTGCTGACCTGGCTGACCATCTTCATCGCGCGGAACCTGCCCGCAGGGACTTCCACCCATTCCAGCCCGACGACTTCGTTGGATTCCGCAACGTCATTACCGGCCACATCCTTGCCCGACCAGCGCCACTTCGCGCCCGCGACGAGCGGATTCATTAAGTACTGTTTGCCCGGCTGGTAATCTATTTTCAGCCCTTCTTCCTTTGGATAGACTACCTTGCGCAGCAACACCCATCCGCTCGGCTTGGTGTACGAGTAATGAACCTCAGTCCCCGAAGAGAGCTCTACCAGGTATTGAACATTGCCGTCCGGTTGCTTCTCTTCGCCCAGGACCTTGATGGTGAATTGAGCCGGTTCGGTAATGTGGCGATAAGTCCAGGAGTCTCCGACGCGCAGCGGGAAGTAATCGCCCCGCGCCGCCGCAGGCGCTGCTCTGCGTCTCTGGCCCACAGCGACGCCCGACGCGACCAGCAGCAGCAGCAAGCAGACAAAAGCCACAACGCGCGCTCGATTCATCTTCGTCATAATCTTCCTCATCCTATTTTTAGATCACACGACCGTCCGCGTGCACGGAAAGAGAGCTTCCAGCTCCCCTTCTGAGAATCCTGGGATGCCGCTTTCGACGCTTTGGTCGCCCGCCGCCGAAAGCCTTCTGCTCTTTTTAAATACGGGCTTTCAAGTACGCACAAGCGCGCTTTCGGCGTCATGCTCCAACCCCAGCTCGGTCAGGATGCGATGCACGGCATCGACGACCTCCGGATGGGTCGCGTCGCGCGGCCGCTCCAAATCCAGGTTCAGCTCGTAGCGAATCCGCGCCGGACGCTCCGAGAGCACCACGACGCGATCCGCAAGCTGCGCAGCCTCCTCCGTATCGTGAGTCACCAGCACGACCGTGCGCGGGCGCTCGCGCAGCATGCGCGCCAGTTCGCGCCTGAGGCGAAGTCGCGTCAGGTAATCCAGCGCCGAGAAGGGCTCGTCCAGCAGCAAAACGTCCGTGTCCCCTGCGAGCGCACGCGCCAACTCCACGCGCTGGCGCATCCCGCCCGACAGTTGATGCGGGT
>DASQYE010000049.1:0-3818 GCA_035639355.1 Pyrinomonadaceae bacterium | reverse complement strand
GGCGCGCTCGAACTGGAAGATTCCATCTCCACGAAGGTGACGGACGCTCTGCTGCCCGAGCTTGACCTGGATGCCCGCCAGCAAATGAGAAAGCGCGGCACCGATAACGCGCAGGCGTTCGATGCCTACCTGCGGGGTCGTTACTTCTGGAACCAGTTCACCCCCGAATCGCTTCCCAAAGCCATAGGCTCTTTCCAGAAGGCTATCGCCCTTGACCCGAATTATGCGATGCCGCACGTCGGCGTCGCGGACTTTTATATGTGGGCGTGCATCTACGGCATTCTGCCGCCTCCGGAATGTTACCCTAAGGCCAGGGCGGCGGCGCTCAGAGCACTGGAGCTTGACGACAGTTTGGGCGAAGCCTACGCCGCGCTCGCTCTCATAGCCGAGAGCGAGTGGGATTGGGCCGAGGCCGAGCGTCTGTACAAACGCGCCTTCGAGCTGAACCCGAACTACCCGCTCGCGCACGAATGGTATTCCAGCCTGCTCGTCGGGACGGGCCGCTCCGAGGAAGGGATAAAAGAGATCAGGCGCGCCGAAGAGCTGGACCCTTTATCTACGCGGGCGGTCACGCTGACGGCCTGGACGACCTATCAAGCGCATCTTTTTACGGAAGCCTTCGGTAGGGCGCAACAGGTCGTCGATCTTGATAAGAATTACTTTCAAGGCTACGTGCAAATCGGCAATTGTCTGGAGCAGATGGGCAGGGCCGAGGAGGCCGTCGCGGCTTCTCAGCGCTCCGTGCAGCTGATGCCGGATTCCGCCTTGCCGAAATACGTCCTGTGCTTTGCGCTCGCCGCCGCGAATCGTCTTGACGAGGCGCGGGAGGTTCTCGGCGAGATGAAGAGCATGGCCGCCACGCAATACGTCAAGCCTTATTTTCTAGCCATGGCCCACGTCGCGCTGGACGAGCGCGATGCCGCTTTCAATTTGTTCGAGAAGGTATTTGCGGAGCGCGACCCTTGGGTGGTCTGGTTCGGGACTGAGCCGAAGCTCGACCGGCTGCGCACGGACGCGCGCTTCGTAGAGCTGTTTCGACAGACAAACAATCCTTTGGCCCTGGGGCGCACCGGGGGACTGGAGCAACCTCAGGCGAGCCGCGAAAAATCTATCGCGGTTCTGCCGCTCAAGCTTCTGGGCACGTCGCAGGGCGGCAATACGGGCGAGAGATATCTGGGCGTCGGACTGGCGGACGCGCTGATTACGCGTCTTTCAAACGTGCGCCGCTTCATCGTGCGCCCGACAAGCTCTGTGCTGCGTTATGGCGGCGAAGACGCTGACCCGCTCGTCGCCGGGCGCGAACTGGGCGTTGACCTGGTGCTCGACGGTCATATCAGGCGCGCGGGCGAACGGATTCGCATCTCGCTCCAATTGCTGGACGTGCGCGCCTCGTCAAACATCTGGGCGCACCGCTTCGACGAGCGATTCACCGACGCCCTGAGCCTGGAAGACGCCATCTCCGAGCAGGTCACGGAAGCGCTGATACCGGAGCTGACGGGCGAAGAGCGTCGCCAGCTTAAAAAGCGCGTGACCGATAGTACGCAAGCGTTTGAGGCTTACCTGCGCGGGCGTTATCACTGGAATACTTTCACGCCGGACGGCTTCGGTAAAGCGTTCGCGGCCTATCAGGATGCCATCAATATTGACCCCTCTTACGCACTGGCTTATGCGGGCGTCGCCGATTATTACGTCTGGATGGGGATTTACGGCGTGCTGCCGCCGAGGGAAAGTTTTGCCGCCGCCGAAGAGGCTGTCAGGAAGGCGCTCGATCTGGACGAGGGATTGGCCGAAGCGCACGCCACGCTCGGGTTCGTCGAACAGCTCAAATACGATTGGGCAACGGCCGAAAAACATCTGCTGCGCGCGCTCGAACTCAACCCCAAGCTGGCCGTCACGCACGTCTGGTACTCGCTCAGTTTTCTCAAAGACGGGCGCTTCGATGAGGGCCTGCGACATACTCGCCGCGCCTTGGAGCTAGACCCGCTCACGCCTTTCAATCAATATTACCTGGGCTGGTGCCTGTACTTCGCGCGGCGGTTTGACGAAAGCATACTGGAACACCAGCGCGGGATCGCCGCGCAGCCGCTTTACATGCCGGGCTATTACGGGTTGGCCTGGACTCTGCGCTACCTGGGACGACACGCCGAGGCGCTCAGGGCCATGCGTAGGGCGCGCGAGCTTTCAACCGACAGCCCTTTTGTCTCGATCATTCATGGACAAACCTTAGCCGCCGCCGGAAAGCGGCTTGAAGCGGAAGGGATTCTGGCGGAGGTTGACCGCAACGGCAGCGAGCATCTGGTTTTGCCCTACCACCGGGCCATCCTCTTCTCTCTTCTAGGCGATCAGGAAAAAGCGCTCGACCTGCTCGAAAGGGCTTACCGGGAGGGCGACGGCTGGCTCGTCTGGATGGGCGTGGAGCCGCAATTCGATTCGCTTCACGCGGACGCGCGCTTCATCAAATTACTCGACCTGATAAATTGTAAACGACCGCTTATTTAAACTTTCATACCGGCGGCGCTCGAAGCCGTGGCTCGCGCCGTAAGAGGAGAGAAGAATCGCTCTTACCTCGGGAGCTTGCAAGCCGTAAAAGACTCAGGATTGCGGAGGGACAAATGGGGGCGCGCACGATTGTCATCGGAGACATTCACGGCTGCTACGACGAACTGTTGGACTTGCTGGATAAGGTGAAGTTCGGCACGGGCGATCGCATCGTCGCGGTCGGCGACCTCATCGTCAAGGGCCAGAAGAGTCGGCAGGTACTAGACCTCTTCATGCGTGAAGCGGGCTTCGAGGCCGTCATAGGCAATCATGATCTGGCGCTGCGCCGTCGATGGAACGGGGAGAAGTTTAAACTCAAACCCGCGCAGAAGGCTTTGCACAAGGAGATGAAGGCGGACAAAGAGCGCTACGTCTCCTATTTGAACTCTCTGCCGTTCATGATTGATCTGGGGACTCATCTGGTCATACATGCCGGGCTGCGGCCGGGTGTCGCCCTCCATTCGCAGACCACCGACGACCTGACCGAAATGCGCACGCTCGGGCCTGATCGCGCGAGTCGGGACGGCACGCCCTGGTATGACGTGTATGACGGCGAAAAAACAGTCCTCTTCGGACACTGGCCCGCGCCTGAGCCCCGACGGGGAGCGAACGCCATAGGTCTCGATACGGGTTGTGTTTACGGTCATCATCTCACGGCCTATATTGTCGAGACCGGCGAGATGGTTCGCGTCCCGGCCCGGCGCGTTTACGACCCGGCATAAGGCGGGCGCTGGGCCTGCGATAACTCTAATTCCCGGAACAAAAGCGGCGGGTCAGCCGGGCGACGGAAAAATTTCTCTCGCGCAGGTGATTCACTCTCGACCGAAATTTCGCGTTAACTAGGTGAAAGCCTTTGAAGGGACGGTTTTCCTAGCGTTTTCGCGCCTTTTTGACCAAGAGATAATGACGATGACTCCTCAGAACTACCCTTTATTGAATGATGAGGGCAGCGAAGCCGGTAGCCGTGCCCTGCCTGCAAAGCTCGATGACACGTCGCGGCTGCTCGCCTGGTGTGTCTTCAACCGCGACCTGAGCCAGCTGGAATTCTTTCGGCGCGTGCTCGAAGAGGCGCTGGACGAAACTGAACCGCTACTGGAACGGCTCAAGTTCCTCACCATCTTCTCAAGCAACCTGGACGAGTTCTTCATGGTGCGGGTCTCCGGACTCAAGGAGCTTTTGGGTCAGGAGATCGAGCTGATTCCGGGCGAGGCAGCGCCCGCCGAACAGCTGGAAGTTATCAGAGAGCGAGTGCTGCCGATGCTTGAGCAGCAGATGCGCTG
>DASQYE010000048.1:0-4880 GCA_035639355.1 Pyrinomonadaceae bacterium | reverse complement strand
TTGCGCGCCTCAACGCGGACGGCACGCTCGATACGACTTTCAGCCAGACGGGTTTAGGACTGCACTATCATAATAGTAATAATGGGGGCGTTCGTGGAATAGCCTTACAGCCCGACGGCAGGATGATAGTCGGCGGCGGCTTCGATAGATACGACACCACGCCGCGCCATAACCTTCTGCGCCTGAACGCCGATGGCACGCTCGATGCGACTTTCACGGAGACCGGTTCGGGGCTGCAAAGCTTCTTGTTCACGGTCGCACTACAGCCCGACGGCAAGGTGCTCGTGGGCGGCAATATCACAGAATACAACGGCATATCCATCGGAAGCGTCTCGCGCTTCAATTCGGACGGCACGCTCGACACGACCTTCACGTCAGGATTGCATGATGTGTTTGTGTCCGTAATCGTGCTTCAGCCGGATGGCAAGATGTTGGTCAGCTTCGGCGGATCGCAGTCGCGTGTCGCTCGCCTTAACCCGGACGGCTCTCTCGATACGAGTTTCGCTGTAAACGTGACGGGATTGCCGCACATGGGGAGGGACATAATCCTTCAGCCTGACGGTAAGATACTAGTCGAAGGCTTCTACACTGACCAGAACAACTCCGTCTTCAGTCGGGTAGTAAGGCTAGAGGGCGACATCTTCGTGACCTGGCCCGCGGGCGATGCCGCCGATAAAACCATCACTCTGCCCATCGTGGACGACTCGCTGCACGAGGCGAACGAAGCTCTCAACCTCACGGTGACGCCCCTGACCGGCGGCGCAACCGGCGGCAGCCACACCACCCAGACGCTCACAATCGTTGACAATGATAACAGCGCGCCGACGGCCAACAACCTGTCCGTCAGCACCGCTGAGGACACGCCCGTGAGCATCACGCTCACGGGCTCGGATGCCGACGGCGATTCGCTGACCTACACCATCCTCAACGCTCCCGCGCACGGCACGCTGAGCGGCACGGCCCCGAATCTTACTTACACTCCGGCGTCTAACTACAGCGGCGAGGATAGCTTCACTTTCAAGGTCAATGACGGGCGGGCCGACTCCGCGAGCGCAGGCGCAGTCTCGATTACCGTCAACGCCGTCAACGATGCTCCAGTCAATAGCGTGCCCAGCGCTCAAACGACCACCAGGAACATTCCCCTGACCTTCTCTGCGGCTGAGGGTAACGCGATCTCCGTCGCGGACGTTGATGCCGCGAGCAGTCCCGTGCGAGTCAAACTGACGGCCACGGGCGGCCAGATCACGCTCTCACAGCTAACGGGCCTGGTCTTCACGACGGGCGACGGCACGAGTGATGCGACGATGACCTTCAGCGGCGCTATCTCAAGCATAAACGCGGCGCTCGATGGTCTCATCTTCACCCCGACCGTCAACTTCAGCGGCGTAGGCTCTCTTCAAATTACGACCAACGATCTGGGAAATTCAGGAAGCGGCAGGGCTCTGTCCGATACGGATGCCGTCTCGATCACGATCAACCGGAGCACAATCGTGTTCAATTCCTCTAGCTACAACGCCACAGAGGCGGGCGGGCATGCCACCATCACAGTCATACGGCTGGGGAGCAGGGGCGGAGCGACGAGCGTCAATTATCTGACCAGCGACGCATCGGGCTTGACGAACTGCAATGTCTTCACGGGCAATGCGTCGTCACGTTGCGACTACACGGGCGTCGGCGGCACGCTTCACTTTGCGCCCGGACAGTCATCCGTGACCTTCACCGTGCCGATCATCGATGACTCTTACGCGGAGGGCGAAGAGATTTTGACGCTGACGCTGAGCAATGCCGTGGGCGGAGCGCTGGGCGATCAAAGCTCTGCGATTTTGACCATCGGTAACGACGACGACTCGGCGGGAGCGCCGAATCCGATAGATGCGGCTGCGTTCTTCACACGGCAGCATTACCTGGACTTCCTCGGACGCGAGCCCGATCCCCTATCCGCCGGTTGGATCGACCAGCTCAACCAGTGTGTCCCGGCGGATCAATCCTGCCGGCTGGCGGTCTCGCAAGGCATCTACGCTTCGCCGGAGTTTCGCGAGCGCGTATATTTCATTTATAAGATATACGCGCTGGCGCTCGGAAGGAAACCCACTTATGCTGAGTTTGCGCAGGACAGGGCGAGGGTCAGCGGCTTTTTGACCGACGCGGAGCTTGAGCAGCGTAAGCTCGACTTCATTGTTGATTTTATGAGCCGCCAGGAGTTTCGCGCCATCTACGACGCGCAGACAAATGCGCGCGACTTCGTGGAGACGATGCTGGCGACAGGCGGGCTGACATTCCCGGCCAAGGAGAATCTGATCTCGCGACTGGACAACGGCACGATCACAAGAGCGCAGGCGTTGAGAGAGATGGCCGAAAGCGCCGAGGCCAACGCTCACTACGAGACGGAGGCGACGGTCGTGATGCATTACTTCGGATATTTGAGACGAGACCCGGACGGCTTTTACCTGGACTGGATAAATATCCTGAATCAGAGCGGAGATAGCCGGACTGTGACGGCCGGATTCATAAACTCGGCTGAATACAGGATGAGATTCGGGCGCTAGTCGGGCGGATACATGCTCGCCCGAGGGATTTTTGGCCCGCGCCGGTGTGCCGAAAAGCCGATCCGAGCATTCATAGTGCCTTCCTTCAAATAACATCAACGGGGCCGGGGTAAAGCGTCAGGATGGATCGCCTTGTCGAGTGTGTACCAAACTTTAGCGAAGGCCGCAATGCCGAGACTATGGAGCGGCTGGCGCGGACAATCGAATCGGTTGAGGGCGCGGTCGTGCTCGATACGCACATGGACCCTGACCACAACCGCTCCGTCATCACGTTCGTAGCCGATGCAGGGCAGGTGGTCGAGGCCGCCGTGCGCGCCGTCGCGCTCGCGGCCGAGCTGATCGACCTGCGCCAGCACAGGGGCGAGCACCCGCGCCTGGGCGCAACGGATGTCCTGCCGTTCGTGCCCGTGCGCGGCGTGACGATGGAGGAATGCATAGGCTTGGCCCACCAGGCGGGCGAGCGAATCGCGCACGAGCTTGGGATTCCGGTCTACTTTTATGAGCGCGCGGCGCGGCGACCCGACCGTGTGAGTCTAGAAGACGTGCGGCGCGGCGGCTACGAGTTGCTGCGCGAGGAGATCGCTAGCGTGGCGGCGCGCGCGCCCGACATGGGCGCGACCCGCCTGCACCAGAACGCCGGGGCCATCATCGTCGGCGCGCGCCCGCTCCTTGTCGCCTACAACGTCAACCTGCAAACCGACGACATCTCGATCGCTCGCAAGGTTGCGCGCGCCGTGCGCGGGCGTGACGGCGGGCTGCGCTATCTAAAGGCGCTCGGCTTTGCGCTTCAGACGCGCGGGATCGTGCAGGTCTCCATGAACCTTGTGGACATCGAGAAGACGCAGCTTCACCACGCCTTTGAGGCCGTCCGCCGCGAGGCAGAGCGTTATGGAGTCCGCGTGGCCGGAAGCGAGATCGTAGGTCTGATTCCGCAGGCCGCGCTCGACCGCGCCGCAGACTACTTTCTACGGATAGAGAACTTCGCACACGGACTCGTGCTTGAGAATCGCATAGAGGCGGCGTTCGCCGGGAAGGGCGAGACCGAGACGGTCAAGGATTTCGCGGAATCTGTGGCGAGCGGCGAGCCTGCGCCCGGCGGCGGCGCGGCCGCAGCACAGGCCGCATCTCTCGGAGCGGCGCTCGGTGAAATGATAGGCCACCTCACCGAAGGGCGCGACAAATACAGGGACGTGCAGGGCGAGATACAGGACGCGCTCGCGGAGCTTGCGCCCTTGCGCACGCATCTGCGTCTCGCCGCCGGTCGTGATGCGGAGAGCTTTCAGCGCGTGATAGATGCGCGCGCTCTGCCGCAGGAGACCGAAGATCAAAGAGTCCAGCGGACGGGCGAGATAGAGGCGGCGCTGAAGGGCGCGGCTACCGTCCCACTTGAGACGGCGGGTGTCGCCGTGCAAGTCCTTGAGCTGCTTGAGACCCTGGCGGAGATCGGCAACCCCAAGGCGCTCTCGGATGCCGCGACGGGCGCGCAGCTTGCGCTCGCCGCCGCCACCTCCGCGCGCTATAACGTGCTCGTCAATACGGCTGAGATAGAGGACGAAGAGTTTGCTTCGGAGCACCGCGCGCGCGCCGGCGACCTGCTCGAACGAGCGCGCGAGATAGCCGCGCGCGTCGAAGCGTTGTTTATGGATTCGATCAGGGGTTAGCCGCCCCGTCATCAGCGGCTTAAGTCACGCTCCCTCTCTCTCTCTTCCTTATTATTCAGGAGGCTCGCGCATCTCTATGAGAATGCTCAGAAACATATCCGTCCTAACGCTCGCGCTTGCGCTGCTCGTTCACAGTAGCGCACAGGCTCAGAATGTTTCCGGTCAATCGAGCATCCGGGCTCGGGGGCGTGGCCGCAAGCTGGTTCTGGTCAGTCGCGGTAAGTCGCATCTTCTTGATGTGGGCGAGAGTATAGATGCCGCGAAGCTGGATGACGTGAGCGTTCTATTCGAGACTCGCAGGACGGATTTCACTTACCTGCTCGTCGCCGCCTGCGGCCCGTCAAAGCTCAAGCCCGATGATCGTCAATGCGGGGCCGGCATGGAATGCAATCTTTTGTGGATCAAGCTCACGAGCGGCTGGCAGATCGGCGACATCAAATCCGTGCGTTACGAGTCGTGCTGGTCGCCGGTCACTTCCACGGACGGCTACCAGATCAGCGGGAATACGCTGCGAATGGAGTACAGCGACTTTCGCAAGATGATGAGCTACAAGCTCACCTATGACGCCACTCAGCCCGAAAACGGCTTTCGGCTGGAAGAGTCGCCCCTGCCGGAGACCCGGACTCCGGCGTCCGGCTTCACAGGTGCTTTTTGAAGAACGAAGCGATCTTCC
>DASQYE010000047.1:0-6494 GCA_035639355.1 Pyrinomonadaceae bacterium | reverse complement strand
AACGTGTAATCGCCGGGAGAAACCTCGCGCGGGACGAAGGTGAACTGATCGGAGCCGACAGCGGCGCCGCTCGTCTCGGCGCGCCCTATCTCTGCGGCTGCGTGAACGGCCGTCAGGTGTTGCCGCCGAAGACCCGGCTTTTCGCGCCGGGCGCGGACACTCTCGATGCGAAAGGGCTTGCCCGTCACAAGCGAGAGCGCCAGCGACGTGCGTATGATCTGGCCGCCGCCTTCTCCGTATGAGCCATCGATGCTAATCATTCCAAAGTCCCGCGTGCCGGGAGCATTTACATTCCCGAGAAAATGGCTGAAGACTCCGCCGGGGATTGTAGCCCACTGCCGTTGCCGTGGGCTACAATCCACGACAGAGGCTCTGCGTTATGCTTTCGCCGGGACGAGTTCGCCTCCGAGGGGGGATTTAAAATATGTCATCCAGCTTTCTTCTCTACGGCGCTAACGGTTACACGGGCGAGCTTATCGCGCGCATGAGCGTCGAGCGCGGCCTTCGTCCAATCCTCGCCGGCCGTGATAGCAGTAAGATTGAGCCGCTGGCGACCGAGCTTGGGCTGGATCACCTGAGCTTCGCTCTTGACGATTCGGCGTCGATTGCCGCCGCGCTGAAGAGCGTACCCGTAGTGCTTCACTGCGCGGGCCCTTTCTCGCGCACCTACAGGCCGATGGCGGACGGGTGCCTGCGGACGGGCACACATTATCTGGACATCACGGGCGAGATCGCTGTCTTTGAATCGCTGGCCGCCAGGCGCGAAGAGGCCGCCCGTGCCGGAGTAATGCTTCTGCCCGGAGTCGGTTTTGATGTCGTCCCTTCGGACTGCCTTGCGGCGCACCTCAAAAGACGGCTGCCGTCGGCCACCAGCTTGACGCTGGCGATACGGGGCCTGGGCCGCATCTCGCATGGGACGGCGACGACGATGGTGGAGAACATCAATCGCGGCGGCCTGGTCAGGCGCGACGGCCGTTTGACTCCCGTCCCGGCAGCCTGGAAGACGCGCGAAGTCGATTTCGGAAGCGGCCCCGTAAAGGCCACGACCATTCCCTGGGGCGACATCGCCACAGCCTTTTACAGCACGGGGATTCCCAACATAGAGGTCTATGCGGCGCTCCCTTCGTCCACGCGCATGATGATGAAGGCGAGCCGCCCGCTTGGCCCACTGCTCGCCACCGCGCCCGTGCAAAGCTTTCTGAAAAGTCGTATCAAGGCCCAGCCGCCCGGCCCTTCCGGCCAGGAGCGAGCGCGCGGCAAGAGCTTTGTCTGGGGGGAAGTGGCGGACGACGCCGGCCTCAGGAAGCGGTCGAGGCTGCGCGGGCCCGAAGGCTACACGCTGACGGCGATGACGGCGCTCTCTGTCGTCGAGCGCGTGCTGGCGGGAAACGCTCCCGCAGGATTTCAAACTCCGTCGCTCGCCTACGGCGCGGATTTTATCCTGGAGATAGAGGGCGTCGAGCGCGTAGATTTGGATTGAAGACCCAAAGGCGCTCTGATGGTCATTTCAGCAACCCGTTCATTATCCTGTCTCAACCGGAACGCGTTATGACGGCACACGTTGATCTGCGCGAGTGGTTCGGCGACATAGATATTTATCTCTTCGATCAATTGTTGAAGGGCCGCTTCACGCCGGGGATGCGCATCCTGGACGCCGGAATGGGCGGCGGGAGAAACCTCATCTATTTTATGCGCGGAGGTTATGAGGTGTGCGGCGTTGATCGATCTGAAGAATCGGTCGCGGCTGTTCGTCGCCTGGCCGCGCGGCTTGCGCCTCATCTTGCGGAAACCAATTTTCGCTGCGAGCGTGTGGAGGCGATGTCGTTCGCCGACGCGAGCTTCGACGCCTTGATTAGCAGCGCCGTGCTGCATTTCGCCGGCGACGAGAAACATTTTCAAAACATGCTCCGGGAGATGTGGCGCGTCGTCGCGCCCGGCGGCATCTTCTTCTCAAGGCTGGCATCAACCATCGGCATCGAGCGTAGAGTAAAGCCGCTGGGGAATCGTCGCTTTCACCTGCCGGACGGCTCCGTGCGCTTTCTGGTTGACGAAGAAATGCTGGCGAGCGCGACGCTTGAGCTGGGCGGCGAGATGCTTGAGCCCATCAAGACCGTGAACGTGCAGAACATGAGATGCATGACCACCTGGTGTCTGCGCAAAAATTAGATTCGGGCCCGACTTCGACCCCGAACTCGCTTGCCCCTTTTCATACGATCACTCTTCGCCGCGACCGTTCAGGCCATAGGCGAGCAGGCGATCATCCCTTGAGGTATAAAGCAGCGCGGTCGTCTCGTCCGCGATGAAGCGTTCGTCCGGGTCGGAGAGGCGAACGGCGCGCTCCGTCGCTCCCGTGTTGACATTGACTCCGGCCAGTCCGCGCCCGCCCCTCAAATCCGTGTAGTAATACATCCACTCGCCGCGAAGCGTTGCGAGACGACGACGACGCCAGAGGAAGCGGGAGAGACGTTCAAGCTGGCTCGCCGGGTCGAGCCGGTCGAGAAGGCGCTCCTCAATGTCCGAGCGCGAAGGACGCGGGACGCGCGGCGCTCTCGCGGTCGGCGCTGACGGCACACCCGGTCTTTGACCGGCACGCGCCGCGATGCCGAAGGGCGTAAAGCGCGTCGTCACATAATCGCGCGCCGAATCGGTGGCGAGCGCCGTCAGGTTCGGAGCCACCACGCGCGAGGCCAGACCCGACCAGCGCAGGGTGCTGAGCGTGCGCGCGATTTGCACTCCGCGAAAGGCCGTCGTCGCCGCCCCGCCGTAACGAAAATAGAGCGAGGCTGCGCGCGCGGCGACGGCCCCGAGCGTGCGAAGGATGCCGCGACCGGGCGGCTCGTGGCGCGCACGCCATCGCTCCCTCCCGCTGCGTGCGTCAAAGCCGGCGATCTCGTCGCGGCCTCCGACCACGGCCTCGCCGCGCTCGTTAATCAGGACGAAGGCGGCGCGCTCGACCCTGTGAGCTGTCTTGGCTCGTCGCTTTCCCGTCTGCGCGTCCAGCATGATGAGGTCGTCGCGGTCGGCGACGAGCACGGTCTCCGCGTCCGGCAGCGCTATGTTCGTGATCCCCTTGTCGGCCCCCTTGTAGCGCCAGAGCGTCCTTCCGCTCGCCGTCTCTATGGCGCTCACGCCGAAGGGGCCGCGCTCGATCGTCTCGCCGCTTTGCAGGCGCGTGAACTGCCCGCCCGTGCGCACGTAGAGGACAGGCCCTGCGAGAAACATCTCGGGCGTGAGGCCCAGGTCCTTAGCCTCCCATACCTCTTCGCCGCTCGTGCGGGATATGGCACGCACACGCCCGCGCCCCGAAGCGTATATGAAGCGTTCGTCTAAAGTAGGGTCGGCCTCCGTCAGCGCCAGCCCCTCCTCGTTGACGCGAAACTTCTCCCGATGCCGTTCGCGCCCCGTGCGCGCTTCGAGCGAGGTAATGCCCTCGTAAAAGAGGTATAGGCGACCGTCCAGAAAAACGGGCGGACGATAGTTGTCCAGCGTGTAGGCCGTATCATGGTCTTGCTCGCTCGCCCACTCGACGGGCATCATCTCGACTTCGCTCTCAAGCTCGTACTTCCAAAGCTCTCGTCCTGAGTCCAGCTCTAACACGTGTACGACGGGCTTGCGCTTGAACCCGTCACGCGCACGTCCCTTGGCATCGCGCACGAGCACTGCTGCGAGCAGGTTCGCCTCCGCATCGACCGCCATTTGCATGACCGTGCCGCGCGCCTTTTCGCTTTGCCAGAGCGTTTCGCCCGTCAGTATGTCTGCGGCCTCCACGCGAGTCTTATCGCCTCGCTCAAGGCTCAAAAGGAGCAGGTCTGTGCCGGGCACGGGCGCGACATCCGTCTCGTCCAGTCGAAGATTTTTTCGCCGCCACAGAACGTCGCCCGTCTCGCCGTCCACGCCGTAAAGCGAGCGCTCGGTACCGGCGACGACGCCCAGCTCCGTCGCCTGGTAAAAGCGAACGCGCCCGTCCAGCTTTGCAGACCAGTTCGGGGCGGCAGCCCACGCGACACCGCCGCTGTAGAGCAGCAGGAATGTGAGACAGACCAGAGACGCGCGCCACTTACTCGGGCATAGACGCGCATCGCGCATAGCCGCAAAGGCTAGCAAGTCCTGACCATCCATTAGATCGACTGTTTGACGCAGCTTCATACGTTGACTTTCAGTACGGGGCGGTTGACTGACCGGCCGAAACAGTGTGAACTATCCGTGTGGGGAGTTAAATTAATCGCGCCCCTTTATTCTAAGCTTTTATGTCAGGATTTAGTAAAGCGCCATGCGTGGCCGGGGCTTAAGGAGGAGAGAAATGACGGATGCTGAAAAGATGAAACAGGTTCGGGCGGCCGATATGGAGGCCGGCCCGCCGGTTGACGAGTCTACGGGACAGCCCGTCGAAGAGGCGGAAGATAACCTGAGCCGCTTCTCTACGAAGGATTCCAGCCCGGCGGTCGCGGAACAGGGAAGAACCACGGAGAAGGGAGACGGCGATCAACCCCTAAGCGGCTCCGCTCTCAGGGAGAAGAACGAGGGGCGGGAGTAGCCGCCGCAGCCGTCGCTGATCGCTAGAATCGCTGCGGCTTTTCGCTCGCCCGCACATTTCATGTCCACGATTTCCGAAGAGGAATTCAGGAAGCTCTGCGAAGACATCTACGCGGACAGGCTCCTGACCTACAGCTTCAACCCGAACGCGAGCAGGCGAGAGGCGCTTCTTTGGATGCTCCTGGGATGCCTGTTGAGCCTGCTGAGCGTACCTCTGTCGGAACAGCCCAGCGCCTACGGCGGCTCAAGCGTTGACCCTTACGGCGAAGCCGTCTGCGAAGTCTTGAAAGATCGCATGGAGCCTCCCTTCGACCCGCAGCCGATCTTGCGCGAGTTGGCCACGAGAGCGGAAGCCGAAGAGAGAGGGCGCTAGAGGCGAGGCCGCAATCCGCTCGGCCTCGCGCTCGCGCTCGCGCGGCCTTTAGACCCCTGTGGTGAAGAATGATGATTCCGTTGTATAAATAGTAAAGATTGTTCTGTCGAAAAAGCGCATTGAAGAGGTCTGTCGATGAAATACTATGAAAACGTTCTGGGGCTGGTCGGTCACACGCCGCTCGTCAAGCTCAACCGGCTAACGCAGGGCATCAAGGCGACGATGCTCGCCAAGATGGAGAATCTCAACCCCGGTTTTTCCGTGAAGGATCGCATCGGGCGGGCGATGATAGAGGCCGCCGAGCAGGACGGCCTTCTCAAGCCGGGCGGAACAATCATCGAGGCGACATCAGGCAATACGGGCATCGGGCTGGCAATCGCGGCGGCCGTCAAAGGTTATCGCTGCATCTTCGTTATGACGGACAAGGCATCTACGGAAAAGGTCAGATACCTCAAAGCGCTCGGCGCAGACGTGGTCGTCACGCCGGCCGCGGCCAGGCCCGGCTCGCCCGATCACTATGTCACCACGGCGCAGCGCATCGCCGCCGAGACTCCTAATTCCTTCTACCCCGATCAGTATTCTCATCCGGCCAACCCTCTGGCCCACTACCGCACGACCGGGCCGGAGATTTGGGAGCAGACCGACGGACAGATCACGCACTTCGTCGCGGGGCTGGGAACGGGCGGAACGATCTCGGGCACGGGGCGCTTTCTAAAGGAGAAGAACCCGGCCATCAAGGTCATCGGCGCAGACCCATACGGCTCGATCTTCAAGACCTATAAGGAGACGGGCCAGCTCGTAGAGGCGACGCCCTACCTGGTCGAAGGCATAGGCCAGCAGACCATGCCGGATAACGTCCAGCTCAAATACGTTGACGAGGTCATCAACATCACCGACCGCGAGTCCTTCGAACTTTCAAGACAGCTTGGCCGTCTTGAGGGCATATTCTGCGGCGGCTCGACGGGCACAAACCTCGCGGCGGCCTTGCGAGTGGCGCGCGACCTGGACGAGAAGGCCATCGTCGTCTTCATCGTCTGCGATACGGGCGAGCATTATTTGACCAAGCATCACTCGGACGAATGGATGAAGGAGAAGCGCCTGCTCGAACCGCAGAAGATCACCGCCGGGCTAATCAGCGAGACGAAGGGACAGAACTCTCCCGGCTCTCTTATCACGGCCACGCCCGATGAGCGCGTCGCAGATGCCCTGGCCAAGATGAACGAGCATGATCTGACGCAGCTCCCTGTGATTGACGACGGTCGCTCGGTCGGCTCGCTGCGTGAAAATCGCGTGCTCGGAAAAGTCCTGGGCAAGCGAGAGCTGCTCGAAGCGCCCGTCAGCGAAGTGATGGACGCCAGTTTCCCCGTACTTGACGTGGACGCGGGCTCGGCCGAAGTCATACGACAGCTGCAAACAAGCCAGGCAGTCCTGGTCGAAGAATACGGACGCATCACGGGCATAATCACGCGCCACGACGTACTCGACGCGCCGACCTCTACGGCGCGCGGCTGAGGAACTGCAAATCAGTTTTGACAGGGAAATCTAAGGGCGAGCGCGCTCACGGTCTTTCATAAAACGTGACCTTGAG
>DASQYE010000046.1:0-11351 GCA_035639355.1 Pyrinomonadaceae bacterium | reverse complement strand
CTGCCCTTCTATGAGGATTTCGGGCGGTGGGCGGCGTGGGGAAAAGAGTTGATGGATTTGCACATCAACTACGAATCGGTCGAGCCCTTTGAGCTTGCGCGCAAGGATGCAGCAAGCGATTCACAAACGCCGCCGCGCGCGAAGCTGAAGGCCGACAAAGCGAACGGCACAATCGAACTCGACACGCATACCTCTCTGCACAATGTTCCGCCGCTCGCCTGGGAATATAAACTTGGGAATCGCTCCGCCCTCGAATGGATACTAGACCAGTACAAAGAGAAGCGGCCGTCCGATCCGACCATCGCAGAAAAGTTCAATACCTACCGCTTCGCGGACTACAAAGAACACGTCATCGACCTGCTGAGGAGAGTCTGCACGGTCAGCATTAAAACGATGGAGATCGTCAACCGAATGCCCGAAGCGGAAGCATAAAGCTCATTCGCAAATTTCTTCCGCGGCTGCCTACGGTCTGGACGGCGATTGACGGAGCGCAAGCGTCGGCGGCTCTTAAAAAGGCGCATCACGTTCAGCGGAACAGCCCGAATAGCCCCTTCTCACCCTCAAAACCCGCTTTTTCAGTCATTTAGCTCGAATTTTCAGGCCGCGAGGTCGCATTTACGGTCTAAAATGACACATTTACGCCGTGAAATGTCGCGTTTACGGTCTGAAATGTCACATTTGACACCTGAAATGTTCCATTTACACTTGTCGAGGAGGCATTTGACATCTGAAATATCGCATTTGCACTGTGAAATGTTCCATTAGCAGGTGAAATGTCACATTTACAGTGTGTGAGGTGGCATTTCGGGTCTGAAATCTTTCATTTCCGGCGTGAAATATCGCATTTTCAGGCTGACAGATAGCATTTTCAACGGTTGAATTCAGATTTCCGGCCTGAAAAATCGCTTTGACGCAGCATGTGCCGACGTGTTTGATTGTTGAACATCGGGTTTGCGGGCTTCACGTAAAGGGGTATAATCCGCGCGCGTCGGGCCACTCTCAATCGCCCGGCGCATACACTCTCTATCACGGCTAACGCTTGCCTCGCTGCTTTAGCTCACTCACAACCGTCCTTTAACCTCTACAAAAGGAGACTCACTATGAACGACGCAGAGACTCGCAGATACGAGACGTTTATTAATGTGCGCGAGTTTGGGCTGGCTCGCCCGTCACAGTTCCCCGCCGCCTCGCTCGCCGCCGAACTCCTGACACGCCTTCGCACAGTGATCGACGACATTGAGCGCAACGATTCGGCATTCTCTTCCGGCAGGCGCACGGCCCAACAGGGCAGCAGAACCAAATCGGTCGCACGCGACGAGTTGCGCAATGCGCTCGAAGCCATCAGCCGCACAGCACGATCAATGGCGCTCACGACGCCGGGACTGGAAGACAAGTTTCGCGTGCCGCGTCGCAGGCTCAAGGATCAGGAGTTGCTCAGTATAGCGCGCTCGTTTGCGGCGGATGCCGCCCCGCTCGAAGCCGAGTTCGTAAGGCGCGGGATGCCCGAAAGATTCCTGGATTTCCTGGGCGAGGACATAGAAGATTTCGAGCGCGCCATTAACCAGACGATACTGGCGCGCGAAACACACGTCGCCGCCAACGCCGCGATTGATGATCTGATAGAAGATGGAATGAACATCGTGCGCGAGTTGGATGCGATCATGCGCAACACTTTCGCAGACGACCCGGCAACCCTCGCCGCGTGGACGAGCGCCAGCCACATCGAACGCGCTCCGCGCAGTAGTAGCAGCAAGCCACCCGCACCTCCTGCGCCGCAACCTTGAACAAAAGAAAGGGACGGGGCAGATTCTATCGTCCCGTCCCCTCTCCGCTTATATCCAGCGTCCCTATTATGACCTGACCACACTCAGCCGGAGTGGCGAAATTGGTATACGCACCAGACCCAAAATCTGCCGTCCGCAAGGGTATGGGGGTTCGAGTCCCTCCTCCGGCACTTAGCTATTTCTCTCAAATTCCAGAGTCTGAGGTCGTTGTGGGTGGCGGGTGGGTTTGAGTGGCCTGTCCGACAGCTCAAGCGATCAAGAGGTCAAACTCTTCTTTGATAACTGCGTAGCAATCGCAGCTGTAGTCTTCCAGCGCCTGCCTGTCTATGATTTGGATGTGGCCTCGTTTGTAGCTAATGCACTCCTCGGTCTGTAGGACGAGGGCGGCTTCGGTCACACCGGCGCGGCGGACTCCGAGCATGAGTGAGAGAAATTCCTGTGTGAACGGTAAATCATCACAGACGCAGCGATCGTTGCTCATCAGGAGCCAACGCGCCAGGCGTTCCGAGATCGAATGCAGGCGGTTGCAGGCGGCGATCTGTGAAGTCTGCAATAACAACCCTTGCATATAACGCAGCAACAGATTGTGTAGTGCTCCCGCGCGCTTGAATTCATCGAGCAGCACCCTCACGGGCAAACGCATCGCGCCGTCAGGAATCTGTACCACCGCTTCGTGCGGGGATTTGGAAACCCCAAGCACGGCGGAGATATTCGACATCCCCTCAAAGCCGACTATGCCGACCTCTACGCTCTCGCCCCCGGCGGTGTGGGAGATCAACGAGATCATTGACCTATGGGGGAAATAGACGTGATTCATCAATCCGCCGGCGTCCTGAACGATTTCGCCATGACGCATCTCGACCAGCTCTAAATAGGGTGCGAGTCGCTCGTGATCTTCGGGCGGCAAAGAAGCAAGAATGTGGTTTTCGGACTGTGGGCGCGGTGCGGTAGACATCGGAAATCTCCTTGATTGTAAGTCGCGCGGAGGAACGCGACCTGTCGGCACAAGGAGAAGGTCATTAGGCTCTTCCCGATGTCGAGGGGCGTATTATCAAACTAACAGGTGCAATCAATGTGGAGCGATTATACCACACATACCAGTTCAGACCGACCCGCCCGTCGAGTATTTTGAGGATATTGCGGCCTTATAGAAAAATCCATTATACTCGTAACGCTAGCCCGGAAAGCGAGGTCATTGAACAACAGGCAGAAGCGCTACGTGGTGCTTAACCCGAAAGCTAAAAAGTACCATGAGATGAGCGACGAAACTCACACTGTCTGCGGTTTGCGCGTGAACAAGGCAAAGCATCTCTTGACAGAACCACCGTCGGATGCCGCTCTATGCAGGCAATGCTCAGGGAAATGGACTCGCGCATCGCAGACCAAACGAACCTAGCACTCCCGATAAATACATCATAGCACTCCCGATAAAACTTAGAGCGGGTCAGTCCTCCAAAGCTGGCCCGCTTCTGGTTGAGCCTTTGATATGGGCTTTTCATACGCCTATTCCTTCTCATACGCCTGTTTCTTCAAACTGACTCGCTAACGGATTCCGGCAGGGCCAGAGGATGCGCCGTTCTCTTCGGGCAGGCGCACGGGCTCAAGCAGCAGCAGGCCGCCCGCGCCTGCTGCGCCGCCATCGCCGCCTGAGCCTTGAACAAGAGAAAGGGACGGCAAGGAGTCTATTCTCCCGTCCCTCTTCAGCTTATACTTTCGCGTGGGCCTTATAGTCCCCGGCATCGGGCGCACATTCTCGTGTGAATGTGCTCCCGGTTTATATTCCGTGACTGCGTCCGGCTATGTTTGCGATTATGGTGACCAGCTCTTCCGGCTCTACAGGCTTGGCGACGTGCATTTGGAAGCCGGCCGAGAGGATGCGTATGCGATCCTCCGGGCTGGCGTAGGCCGTCAGTGCGACGGCAGGGATTTGCCCGTATCGTTGCTCATCCAATTGCCGCACCTTTTTGATTAACGAATACCCGTCTTCCTCTGGCATTCCGATATCGCTGATGAGCAAGTCCGGCTCCCAAGATTGGAGCGCCGCCATCGCTTCGGCGGCCGATTCACAGCCTTTCACCTCCGCGCCACACTGCTTGAGCGCGGCGGCGATCATGTCGCGCGTATCGGCTTCGTCATCGACGATCATAATACGCAGGCCGTCGAGCACGGGCGCGCATTGGAATGTGTGATTGCCACTCCCCGTAACGAGCATTGGGGTTTCTGCCGCCGCCCCCGCTGTGTCCAACCTGCGGTGCGCCGTCTTGAGGGGCAACACGATGGTGAAGGTTGCGCCTTTATCGACTCCGTCGCTGTGTACTTTTATAGTCCCGCTGTGCAATTCGACCAGGTGTCGCACGATGGCCAGGCCGAGGCCGAGGCCGCCGTGCTTTCTGGTGGTGGTGCCGTCGGCTTGCCGAAAGCGATCAAATATAAAAGGCAGAAACTGCGGATTGATGCCCTGGCCCGTGTCGCGCACAGTGATCTGCGCGTGGCCGTCGCTGCGCTCAAGCCGTACCTCTACGCGCCCGCCTTCGGGCGTGAACTTGACGGCGTTTGAGAATAGATTCCAGACGACTTGTTGAAGGCGGTTCGCGTCGCCCGAAACTCGACTGGCCGTCTTGTCGAGCGCCACTTCAAACTGAATCGCCTTGGCCTCTGCCGCCGGGCGCGTCGAATCTATGGCCGCCTCTATGATCGGGATAAGCTCTATGGGCCGCACGTCGAGCCGGAGCTTGCCGGTGATGATGCGCGAGACATCCAGCAGATCGTCTATCAACTGCGACTGCGAGCGCGCATTACGCTCTATGGTTTCGAGCGCGCGGAACAGGTTGTCATCGTCGAATTTCTTCGTCCGCAAAAGATAGCTCCAGCCCAGGATGGCCGTCAGCGGCGTGCGCAATTCGTGCGAGAGCGTGGCGAGAAACTCGTCCTTTGTGCGGTTGGCCTGCTCGGCTTCGGCGCGCGCCGCCTGCTCACGAATAAGCATACGGGCGCGCTCTTCTTCGGCCTGTTTGCGCTCGGCCACTTCCTGCTGCAACTCTACGGTGTGGGACTGCGCCTCCGTGTAGAGCCTGGCGTTCTCGTAGGCGACAGCGACTTGCGTCGAGAGCGTGACGGCGAGCCGCTCGTCCGCTTCGCTGAACTCGTCCGCGCCGATCTTGTCCGTCAGATACAGCCACCCGTAGACCTTCGCGGAGGAGAAGATGGGCGCGCCAAGGAACGAGCGCGCCGCGCCGACCGTTGCCGGAAGGTTGACGGTCTGCTGCGCCAAGTCCAGCTCACTCAGGCGCAAGGGCCGGCGCTCCTTTAACAACGTGTCGAACACTCTCGAATCCACCTGCGGCTCAGGGTCGCTCGCCTTACCGGCTTCGGCGGCCGCATCGCTGCGAAAGAAATAGAGCAGCGTCGGCTCGCGCTCCTTTAGGACTCCGACGCCCGCGTGCTCCGCGCCGATGATGTCGCGCGCGGCGTGACAAAACTTTTCGAGCACACGCGCCGGGTCGTGTTCGGCGGCCAGGTGCTGGCCCAGCTCTATGAGCATTCCGAGGCGTTCGAGGTTGGAGTTCTCAAGCTCAAGGTTCTTCTCGTGCAGCAGCTCGGCCTGCCGCTTGATCTCCTCCGTCTTCTTGAACAACTCTACGAAGACGGCGACCTTCGAGCGAAGGATGTCCGGCTCGACGGGCTTCAGTATGTAATCGACCGCGCCCAGCGAGTAGCCCTTCGCTATGTGACGATTGCCGGTGCTGTCGGCCGTCAGGAAGATGATCGGTATGTCGCGCGATTTCTCGCGCCCGCGTATCAGCGCCGCCGTCTCAAGCCCGTCGATGCCGGGCATGTAAACGTCCAGCAGTATGACGGCGACATCCATGTTGAGCAGATAACGCAGGGCTTCGTCGCCCGATGAAGCCTTCACCAGATTTCTGTCCGGCCCTTGCAGGATCGTCTCCAGCGCCAGCAGGTTCGTAGCGTTGTCATCCACCATCAGGATATTGATTTTTTCCGTCTCATCCAGCATGCAATAACCTCTGATCCCGATGACACAGCTCGTTCAAAAAAGGCGCTATCTGTGGGAGCGGCAGGACTCGGTCTACGGCGGCCGCTGCAAGGGCTGCTTGCGGCATAACCGGCGATTCGGCGCTCTGCGGGTCCTGCACCAGGGCCAGCCCGCCCAGGGATTTGATTTTCGCCAGTCCCCGCGCCCCGTCGCGATTCGAGCCGGTCAGGATTACACCTATGACACGCTCGCGGTAGATATCCGCGGCCGACTCGAACAGCACATCTATGGAGGGGCGCGCGAAGCCTACGGGCGACTCGGTCGATAAGGCGAAGATGCTTTTTTCAATCAGCAGGTGATAATCGCGCGGCGCTAAGTAGACGCGTCCGGGCTCGATCTTCTCTTTGTCGTTGGGCTCAAGGAGCGGCAGCGGGCTGCGCCTGCGTAAGTATTCGCAGAGGCCGTCATCGCCGTCCTTTTTGCGGTGCTGCACGATGACCACGGGCAGGGGGAATTCCGGCGTGAGATCGGGCAATAGTATTTGCAGCGCCGACAGCCCGCCGTATGACGCTCCGATGACGACGATCTCGAACGACAAAGCTTATCGCACCTTTCGGTAAAGCCTATCCTCGCTATCCAACGGCTCGTAAAACGCCTCGCGCGGCGTGAACTTCAAGGACTCTTTATTGCCCAGGCCGAAGACGCCGAACATGCTCAGGCTATCGTAAATCAGGTTGTGCACGCGTTCCTGTAGCGTCTTGTTGAAATAGATCATGACGTTGCGGCACAGGATGACGTGAAACTCGTTGAAGGAGCCGTCGGTCGCCAGGTTGTGCTCGGCGAAGACCACGTTTTGTTTGAGCGAGGGGTGAAAGATAACATTATCATAATGGGCCGTGTAGTAGTCGGAGAACTCTCGCTTGCCGCCCGCCTTCATGTAGTTGCCCGTGTACTCCTGCATCGCCGCGAGCGGGAAGATGCCCTCCCTCGCTTTGCGCAATACCTCGTGGCTGATGTCGGTCGCGTAGATCAAAGACTTGCGATAAAGCCCCTCTTCCTGCAAAAGGATCGCCATCGAGTAGACCTCTTCGCCCGTGGAGCAGCCCGCGTGCCAGAGCCTCACGGTCGGATACGTCTTCAGTATAGGCACTATCTTCCGGCGAAAGGTCAGGTAAAAACCTGGGTCGCGGAACATCGAGGTGACGTGCACGGAGAGGCCCAGCAGCAGCCTCTCCATGCACGCCGCGTCATGAAGGACGCGTTCCTGGTAACGAGAAACTGTCTCGATACGCTCGGCGCGCATCCGCTCCAGTATGCGCCGCTTGAGCGAGGCCGGAGAATACTCACGGAAATCGAACCCGTAATAGCGAAAGAGCCCTTCGAGCAGCAACGCTATCTCGATGTCTTCAAGCTCGTTCTGTTCGGCCTGTGGAAGAGCGCTCATCTTTCAGTCTCATCCTGCTTGTAGAGCCAGACTCTCAAGAGCGACAGGAGCTGATCTATGTCGAGCGGCTTCGAGATATAGTCGGAAGCCCCGGCCTCTATACAGCGGTCGCGGTCGGCCTTCATGGCCTTGGCCGTCAGCGCTATGATCGGAAGCTGCCGGAACTCGGCAAGCTCCCGAATCTCCCTGATCGCCTCGTATCCGTCCATGCCGGGCATCATAATGTCCATCAGGACGACCTCTATATCGCGTGCCGCCTTCAACATCTCTATGCCTTCGCGCCCGTTCTCGGCGTGGACGACCTCCATGTTGTGCGTTTCGAGCGCGCTTGTGAGCGCAAAGATATTGCGCACGTCGTCGTCCACGATCAAGACCCTGCGGCCGGCGAGCACGGGGTCGCGGCGATGCAGCTGTTCGAGCATACGCCGCTTGGGCTCCGGCAGGTTCGCCTCCACGCGGTGCAGGAACAGTGCCGTCTCTGCCAGCAGGCGCTCGGGCGAGCGGGCCTCCTTGACGATGATCGCATCCGCGACTCGCCTAAGCCGCGTCTCCTCCTTGGCCGTCAATTCCTTGCCCGTGTAAATAATGATGGGCAGGTCTGCGCGGCCCAACTCCTCCTGTATCTTCTCGATCAGATCAAAGCCGGTCATATCGGGCAGCTTCAGATCGAGCACCATGCAGTCGAACGGCTCTTCCTTGAGCGCCAGGAGAGCTTCCTCGCCGGTCGCGACGGCCGTAGTCTGCACGTCGCCGTTACCGATCAGCTCCACTATGCTCATGCGCTGCACGTCATCGTCTTCGACGACGAGAAGGCGTCTGACTCGCTTCTCGGCGAAGGTGGCGATCTGGTCGAAGGCCGAGGCCAGGTCTTCGCGGCTGACGGGTTTTTGCAGGTGCGTGATTGCGCCCAGCTGTAGCGCGCGCTGGCGCTGTTCCTCGCCCGAGATGATGTGTACGGGAATGTGGCTGGTGTTCGGGTCGTGCTTCAGGCGGTCGAGCACAGTCCAACCGTCACGATCCGGCAGCTTGATGTCGAGCGTGATCGCGTCCGGCCTGTACTTGCGCGCCAGCTGAAGCGCCGCGTCGCCGCGCGTGGCGACCACCCCCTTGAACCCCTTCTCGCGGGCCAAATCCAGCAGTATGCCGGCAAAGTTGACATCGTCTTCGATTATCAGCACGACGCGCTCGCCATCGAATATGGCGTGCCGATCATCGCTGACCTCGCCTATCTCTTCGGGCACGAACATGTCTACATTGGCGGCCGCAGCGGCGGTGATCCAATTCGAGGCGGCCGCGCTGGTCGCGCTCTGCCGCCCGACCGCCCCTTGCGGGCCGCCGTTGTTGCCGGGCGCGTAGGTTCGCGGCAGGTAGAGCGTGAAGGTGGAGCCCTCGCCCGGCGCGCTCGTGACGCGAATCTCGCCGCCCAGGAGGCGAGCTATCTCGCGGCTGATGGAGAGGCCGAGGCCCGTGCCGCCGTACTTGCGGCTGGTCGTGCCGTCGGCCTGCTGGAACGCCTCGAAGATAATGCGCTGCTTCTCGGTCGCGATGCCTATCCCGGTATCGATCACGGAGAAGGCGATCACCTCATCGGTGCGGTTCAAAGCCTCCTGTTGAAAGCGCAATCGTTCGGTCACGGGCCGGATTTGAAGCGTCACGCGGCCCTGCTCGGTGAACTTGAAAGCATTGGAGAGCAGGTTCTTGAGAATCTGCTGCAAGCGCTTCTCGTCCGTGCGCAGGTAGGAGCCGAGGCCCTCGCCCTGCTCGATCACGAACTCAAGGTTTTTATCCTGGGCGACCTGGTGGAAGCTGCGCTCCAACTGTTCGACCACATCCTGGAAAGAGATTTCGCCGATGTCGATCGCCATCATGCCCGACTCGATCTTCGAGAGGTCTAGAATATCGTTGATGAGCGACAGGAGGTCAGCGCCCGACGAGTGTATGGTATCCGCGAATTGCACCTGCTTGGGCGTGAGATTGTCGTCTATGTTTTCGGCCAGCTGGCGCGAGAGAATCAACATGCTGTTCAAGGGCGTGCGCAGCTCGTGCGACATGTTGGCCAGGAATTCCGATTTATACTTGGAAGTCAGGGCCAGCTGCTCAGCCTTTTCCTCCATCTCCCATCGCGCTTCCTCCACTTCGCGATTCTTCGCCTCGACCTCCGCTTTCTGTCGAGCCAGCAGCGTCGCCTTCTCTTGCAGTTCTTCGTTGGTCTGCTGCAACTCCTCCTGCTGGCTCTTCAGCAGCTCTTCGGATTCGCGTAAGCTTTCGGCCTGCTTCTCAAGCTGCTCATTGGTCTTCTTCAACTCGTCCTGCTGGCTCTGTAGTTCAGTGGCCAGCGCTTGCGACTGTAGCAACAACTGCTCGGTGCGCGTGTTGGCTTCAATCGTGTTCAGGACGATGCCTATGCTCTCGGTCAACTGATCCAGGAAGGTCAAGTGCGTGTCGTTGAAGCGATTGAAGGAGGCCAGCTCGATGACGGCCTTGACCTCGTTCTCGAAGAGCACGGGCAGGACTATTATATTGAGCGGCGTGGCATGGCCCAGGCCCGAGCCTATGTGTATGTAATCGCCCGGCACGTTGGTCAGCAAGATTCGCTCGCGCTCCAAAACGCACTGGCCCACGAGTCCCTGTCCGGGCTTGAACTCGTTCGCAAGATTTTTGCGCTCCGTGAAGGCGTAGCTGCCCAGGAGCTTCATGAGCGGCGTGCCGTTGTTGGCCCCGTTAACGTAGAAGACGCCCTGTTGCGCGTCAACCAGCGGCGCTAATTCCGACAAGACCATTTGAGAAACGGTCGTCATATCGCGCTGGCCTTGAAGCATTCGCGTGAAGCGAGCGAGGTTGGTCTTCAACCAATCCTGCTCCGTGTTCTTCTGCGTCGTCTCGCGCAGATTGATAATCATCTCGTTGATATTATCTTTGAGCTTGGCGACCTCGCCCTGCGCCTCGACGGCGATCGAGCGCGTCAGGTCGCCCTTCGTCACGGCCGTTGAGACCTCTGCGATGGCTCGCACCTGCGTAGTCAGGTTGGCCGCCAGGCCGTTGACGTTATCCGTCAGGTCGCGCCACGTTCCGGCAGCGCCGGGCACGTTGGCCTGCCCGCCGAGCTTTCCTTCGACGCCCACTTCGCGCGCCACGGTCGTCACCTGATCGGCGAAGGTCGCCAGCGTGTCCGTCATGCTATTGATGGTATCGGCCAGCTCCGCTATCTCGCCCTTAGCCTCCACCGTCAGCTTGCGTTCCAGATCACCGTTGGCGACAGCGGTCACGACCTTCGCAATGCCGCGCACCTGGCTCGTCAGGTTGCCCGCCATAGAGTTGACGTTATCGGTCAAATCCTTCCAAGTGCCGGCCACCCCCCGCACATCCGCCTGGCCACCTAGTTTCCCTTCCGTTCCGACCTCGCGAGCAACGCGCGTAACTTCCGAGGCGAAAGAGTTGAGCTGATCGACCATCGTATTGATGGTGTTCTTGAGTTCAAGAATCTCACCTTTAACATCGACCGTGATCTTCTTCGACAAATCACCATTGGCGACCGCCGTCGTCACCTCCGCGATGTTGCGTACTTGGCTCGTCAAGTTCCCGGCCATGAAATTCACATTATCGGTCAAATCCTTCCAAGTACCCGCAACACCCTTCACTTCTGCCTGCCCGCCGAGCTTCCCTTCGGTTCCCACCTCACGCGCAACACGCGTCACTTCCGAGGCGAAGGAGTTGAGCTGATCGACCATCGTGTTGATCGTCATCTTCAGCTCAAGAATCTCGCCTTTAACGTCAACCGTGATCTTCTTAGACAGATCGCCGTTTGCGACCGCCGTTGTTACGTCGGCGATGTTGCGTACCTGGGCGGTGAGATTACCGGCCATGAAATTGACGTTGTCCGTCAAGTCCTTCCAAGTGCCCGCCACGCCTGTGACTTGCGCCTGACCGCCGAGCTTTCCTTCGGTTCCCACCTCGCGCGCCACACGCGTCACTTCCGAGGCGAAAGAACTGAGCTGATCGACCATCGTATTAATGGTGTTCTTCAGCTCAAGAATCTCGCCCTTAACATCGACCGTGATCTTCTTAGACAGGTCACCGTTGGCGACGGCCGTTGTCACCTCCGCGATGTTGCGTACCTGGCCCGTCAGAT
>DASQYE010000045.1:0-3547 GCA_035639355.1 Pyrinomonadaceae bacterium | reverse complement strand
CGTACTGGCGATAGGCGGCCGTCTCCTGCTCTGCCCTTGCGCGAGACCAGCCCAGATATTTTTGAGCGATGCGGGCAGCCGCTTCGACCGCGTCCAGGCCGAGCGACCCATTCATTCCCACCATAGTGCGTCGCAGCAAGCAATCTGTGAGGGTGCGGGCCATCTCGTGACGAAAGGACATCAAGACTTCAGCGCCGATTGCGCCCGTCCGAGGACTAAAGAGTTCGGCCAGGTCCGGGCCTTCGGCCGCAAGCTCAAGCACAAAGGGCGCGCGCGCTCCGTAAACGCGCAGGAGGTGATCGGCGACCTCAGGCGCAAGACCGCTGGCGGACTTGAAGTGTTGGGCGAACGCGGCGAAGTCAGGAAGGGACGCGCCGGGGAGCGTAAGCCTGGCGGTCTCGCAGCGGGGGCGTGGCTCGCGCCCGAGCTTTTTGAAGACCAAATCCACCGCCTGCTCCGAGAGATTCCTGTAGGTCGTCAGCTTTCCTCCGACGATGGAGAGGAAGCCCTCAAGCTCGCCCGCATGATCGTGTACGAAGTGGCGTCGCGTGATGCTTCCCCCGGCGCGTCCCTCCTCGTAGGCCAGGGGACGGACGCCGCTGTAGGTGTAGAGGACGGAGGCACGCGAGAGCGCGGCCGACGGGATAATTCGATTTGTCTCGCGGAGCAGGTACTCTATCTCTCGCTCGTCGGCTGCGGCCATGCCAGGGTCGCCGTCGTAAGGAGAGTCGGTCGTCCCGATCAGGTACATGCCGTTCCAGCGGATGATGAAGAATGGCCGCCCGTCCTCATGTGCCTCTACGTAGAGCGCGTCCGTGGGCGCGCCCGGAAAATCATAGACGACGATGTGGCTGCCCTTCGTGCCGCCTATAAGGCGTGCCTGGGGGCGTTCGAGCGCGCCCAGAACCGAGTCAACCCAGGGGCCGGAGACGTTCACGGTGACGTGCGCGCGCACGCGTCTCAATCCGCCTTGCGCTTCATCTCGGAACTCCAGTCCGCGCACCGCGCCTTCTTCGACTATGAAGCGCTCGACGCGAGCGTAAGTGTGAACCTGAGCGCCGTGCTCGCGTGCCGAGAGCGCGTTCTCTAAGACCAGTCGCTCGGCGTACTCGACCTGCGCGTCATAGTAGAGGGCTGCGCCGCGCAAGCCTTCGGCGCGAAGACCCGGCACGCGCCGCAGCGTCTCTTCGCGCGAAAGCATCTGATGACGCCCGAGACTCTTATCGAGCGAGAGCAGGTCGTAAGCGATCATACCGGCCCGTATCTTTAAGGGGCCGCGACGCTGTCGCTCGTAAATAGGAATAATCATCGGCAGGGGCCGGACGAGGTGGGGCGCGATTTTGAAGAGCCGTTCGCGCTCGCGCAGGGATTCGCGCACCAGCGAGACCTCGCCATGCTCAAGGTATCTGAGGCCGCCGTGAATCAGGCGCGTAGACCAGCTAGTCGTGCCCGAAGCGATGTCGCCCTTGTCCAGCAGCAGCACGCGCAAGCCCCTCTGAGAGGCATCGCGGGCGATGCCAGCGCCATTGATGCCCGCCCCGATAACGATCAGGTCGAAGAGGGTCGCTTCGATGTCGGTTGCAGCGCTCGCGAGCATGCGATCAGGTTTCGCTCCCTTCAAGCTCCCAGCCCCTGGCGCGTTCCACCGCGTTGAGCCATCTGCTGTGCAGGCGCGTCCTCTCTTCCCCACCCATCAAGGGCTCGTAGCGACGGCCCAGCTTCCAATGTTCTTCAAGCTCCTGCCGGTCTGCCCAGAAACCTACGGCGAGACCCGCCAGATAGGCCGCGCCGAGGGCGGTCGTCTCCGTGATGGACGGAACCAAGACCGGCACGCCCAGAATGTCCGACTGAAACTGCATCAGGAAACTGTTGACGACCGCGCCGCCGTCGGCGCGTACCTCCTTCAGGGTGATGCCGGAATCCCGCTCCATAGCGCCCGCGACATCCAGCGTCTGGTAGCACATGCTCTCAAGCGCCGCGCGCGCGAGGTGGGCGCGCGTCGTGCCGCGAGTGATGCCGGAAATCAGGCCGCGCGCGTAGGCGTCCCAGTGCGGCGCGCCCAGCCCGGCCAGCGCCGGCACGAAATAGACTCCGTCGTTTGAGTCCAGCGAGCGGGCCAGGGCTTCTGTCTCACCCGCCTCGCGGATGATGCCGAGTCCGTCGCGGAGCCACTGCACGGCCGCGCCCGTGATGAAGATCGCGCCTTCGAGCGCGTACTCGACCGGCTCGTCCCCCAGGCCCCAGGCGATGGTGGTCAGCAGTCCTTCGCGGCTCGGGACGGCCTCGCGGCCAGTGTTCATGAGCAGGAAGGAGCCCGTGCCGTAAGTATTTTTTGCGTGGCCTTTCTCATAGCAGGCCTGTCCGAAGAGCGCCGCCTGCTGATCGCCCGCGATGCCTGAGACGGGCACGCTCGCGCCGAAGAAGACGCGCGGGTCTGTGTGGCCGTAGACGTGTGAGGACGGTAAGACTTCCGGCAGCAGCGGGCGCGGGACGTTGAGCGTCGCCAACAGCAGATCATCCCAGCAAAGGTCGTAGATGTTGTACATGAGCGTGCGAGAGGCGTTTGAGTAGTCCGTGACGTGAGCGCGTCCTCCCGTCAGCTTCCAGACGAGCCAGGAGTCGATCGTCCCGAAGGCGACCTCGCCCGCCTCGGCCCTCTCTCGCAATCCCGAAACATTATCGAGCAGCCATTCGACCTTCGTGCCGGAGAAGTAGGCGTCCAGTACGAGCCCCGTGCGGCGGCGGAAGGTCTCCTCAAGGCCGCGCCTTCTAAGCTCGTCACAGGCGGGAGCGGTGCGCCTGTCCTGCCACACGATGGCGCGCTCAAGCGGCGCTCCCGTTGAGCGATCCCACATCAGTGTGGTTTCGCGTTGATTGGTGATGCCGATGGCCCTTAGCTGGCTCGCCTCGACGCCCGCCCGCTCAAGCGCCTCTGCGACCAGCTTGAGAGCGACCGTCCATATCTCTTCGGTATCGTGCTCGACCCAGCCGGGTTTGGGGTAGTGCTGCGTAAATTCGGAATAACTCGCGCCCCTGATCGCTCCATCATGGTCGAATAGCAGTACTTTCGTCCCCGTCGTTCCCTGGTCAATCGCCAGCACGTAGCCTTCCATCGGTATTCCTCCGTAGGCGCGTCAAGCATCCTGGATAGAGCGCCCGAGATTCTACTATCGCCCCGAGGGCATGTTGCAAGGTTGTCAAGACCCTGGGCCAGACTGTAACATTTTCCGACCTTGAGCTACGCCGTCACCCATCCGACAGATGAATCGCTTTCCGTGCTCGATCACGACCTGGCGCCTTTCCTTGCCCGTATGGTGCGATTCTCCTCGACCAGGGCGCTTGAGAAGTCTGCGCTTTATAAGAGGCTCGGGCCGGAGATCGAAAGAGTCCTCGGCAGCGTTGCGCAGGAGGACTTCTCTTCCGAGTATTTATCGTCCGACTATTTATCTGGCGCGACGACGCGGAAGCGCCGGGCCGCCGCCAGCTACGTGCGCGCCACTGCCTGGAATATAGAGCGTGGCATTCGCCTGCCAAGCATCATCGGCGT
>DASQYE010000044.1:0-4490 GCA_035639355.1 Pyrinomonadaceae bacterium | reverse complement strand
CTCGCAACGTTGTCCCAAATGTAAAAGCTCCCGCATCCGACGCGGTTATAAACCTTCGCCTCTTTTCTTACGAATATTTGGCATCTATAATCTTTTGTGCGATCATTGCAACCTGCTTTTCAGGGGGTTCGCTGTGCCCGGCACAGTCCCCAAGCATAGCAGCCGGAGAAAGAAAAACCGTAAACCGGAGCGAGCATAAGACGGCGCTTTCCGGTTGAGGTCGCCAAACTCAAGTTAGATTAAATTTCTTTGGGTTTCGAGAGGCAGCCTTTGCTCGCCTCGCCTCATCTCGGATAGTGTTCTCCGAAGCTTCCGGCAGGACATGCGGCCGTCAAACCCCCGCCGCGTGCTTAATTTTCGAGGATTTCAGTTATGAAAATCAGAGCGTTGTTCATGGTCGCCGTGTTCGCCCTTTTTGCGACAGCGCCACAGCTCAGGGCGCAGGAGGGGCAGCAGGTTTCCACGCAAGGCGACGGCTCCCTGCAAATGTCGTCGCTCGATACTCAGGGCATCAAGAAATACCTGCTCGGCCCCGGCGACACCATAGAGGTCAGGGTGTGGGGACAGCCCGATTTGAGCGGCAATGTGGATGTCGATAGCGACGGCAATGTGAGCGAGCTGCATTTTATAGACAAGCCGATTCCGGCTCGTTGCCGCACGGAGAAAGAGGTCGCCAAGGACATAGAAGCCGCCTACAAGAAAGTCCTCAAAAGTCCGCAGGTGAGCGTGCGCGTCACGGGTCGCAACAGCCGGCCTCCTGCGATCGTCTTTGGCGCGGTGCGAGCGCCGGCGCGTGTACAAATGCAGCGCCGCGTGCGACTACAGGAACTGCTCACGGTCTCGGGCGGCATCACAGAACAGGCCAACGGCGATATTCAAATCCTGCATACGGAAGCGGCGATGTGCCCTGAGCCGGGCGACGAAGTTGATGAAGTCGTCGTCAAGGACGGAATCGAGACGGCCCCGATGAAGGTCTATAAGATAGAAGACCTGGTGGCCGGAAAGGTCGCCTCAAATCCGCTGATCCGTCCAGGCGATATAGTACTGGTCATGGAAGCCAAGCCCATCTACGTTACGGGCATGGTGGGCAATCCGCAGGGCTTGTACTTGCAGAACGGCATGATGCTCAGCCGCGCCATCGCCATGGTCGGCGGGATTAAGAAAACGGGCAAGGCTAACGACGTGCGTATATTCCGTCAGAAGCGCGGAACGTCCGAGCAGGAAGTCATCAGGGTGGACTTCAACGCCATCAAGAAGAAGCAGCGAGAGGACGTATTGCTTCAGCCCTACGATATTATAGACGTGCCGGAATCCAGCATCTTCTCTTCGACTCGTTTATTTGAAACATTGGCTGGAACCATACTCAGGGCAGGCACGAGTGTAATCTCTACGGGGGGCAGCACGCTGGCCTATCGCGTGCTTTATTGAGAAACAGTCAGTCCTGGCAAAGAGGGGTTGGCAACGAATGCCAACCTCTTCTTTTTAAGGTCGGCATATCGCAAATGGCTTGTGGCGCGAGCGCCACTTCGGGATGCGAGCGCCGCTTCGATAGCTGAAATTGTGATACGCAGATAAGTGGAGGATCGTGTATGAGCCGCAGGGTTTCGACGACGCAGGGACGCAAGAGCCGACGAAAGATCACGCTGCTCTGGGTGGCCGGATTGTCGGCCGTCATCATCACGCTGCTGGTGCTTGAACAAACGGCGCTGCTTTATGTGCTAGCCACGCTGGGCTTGACGGCGTTGCTGGTGGTTGTCGCGCTGGCCGACCTGAGCGGCGCGCATAGGTCGCTGGCCGAGCCTGCTCCGGCAGACGATGCCGCAGCCATAGGCACCGGCATCTCTTCCAACATGGCTGCGACGACTGCGACGGCGACAGCCGCTCCCAGGCGACCCGCGCCGCGCGCCACCAAGCGCCGGTAAACAGAGAGAGCGCGCGAGCGAGCCCGGCCGCCGCCGGCCCTTCAAGCCTTCGCCTGCAAGGATAGAAAACGCCGCGAGGTCTTACGGAAGACCTCGCGGCGTTCGAGCGTCATCTTTAAGAGCGTGACCCGCGCCTAAGGCTCAAGAGCGCATGACCGGCTCGCGCTCGCCCGTAATGCCGTGCGCTTCCAGCTTCTCTTTGATCTCTCCTACATCTCTGGCGACATTCTCAAGCTCTCCGCTTGTGCGCTGGGTGTCTGTTCGCACGGCCTCCATCTCGTCCGTAATATCTTTGACGACCTTTGTCACCTCTTGCTTGACCCCTTCGGCCGCCTCCTTGACAGTCTCGTCAATCGCCGCCAGGACTTCCTTCGGCTCGGCTGAAACCTTCAGCGCCTCGACTTCGGGGTCGGGCTTGAAGTCAACGCGGCTGCTCATTTTGTCCAGTTGGCGCGCGATCTGGTCCAACATCTCTAAAGCCTTGGTGGCTTTCTGTTCGGCCAGTAGATTGACTTGAAGATCAAGCTCGGCTCGACGCTCGCTGGCGCACGAGAGCCTGTTCTGCGAGATCAGCACGAAGGTCGAGAGAAAAATCGCTTCGAGCGAGACGATGAGCGTGAGCAGTCCGAACGGGAACGGATCGAACTCGCTGATGCGCGGAATATGTATCAGCCCGATGTTGAGCAATATCCAGAGGCCGAACCAGACCGTGTGTATATAAACGAAGGCCATAGAGCCGGCGAAGCTCGTGATCGCGTCTCCCATTCGGCCCTCGGCCGTCTGCGCCTCGCTCACCTGCCGCTGCGCCTCCGTCACGGCGGCGATATTTTTTCGCATGATGTCGCCCTGCGACATGACTTCGCTACTCATTTGGCAATACAGCTCCTCCCTACCGATGATCTGCGTCCGCCGGCCGGAGACCTTAAAGCCGAGCGTGAGGAGGCCGCCCGAAGCCGGTCAGGACGCATCCTGACGTTTAATCTGCATAAACTTAATCAAATATCATGCCACCCGGCTGGATTTCCCCTTTTTCCCTCGCTATATGGGCGCGCGAGGCGGGTTGAGCCGGCCCTCGGCGTATTCCTTTAATGCAGATTTGAGGCGCGGCGGGAGACATTTTACATGGGTCAGAGTGAGGCCGATCGCAAGGCCCTGGCCGCACGCTGCCCGGCCGGAAATCCTTAACCAGGGGGACTGAAAGTTTATTTAATAATGGAGGTTGAAACTTTACTCATGCTGGTGCATAATCTCGGCGCGTTCACCTCCCCGGTGAGCGAAGTGGTCGCGAGGGGTGAGGACTCGTGGCCTTAGGGTGGGGGCTGTGGGAGGCCCCCGCCCGCTTATTTTTTTAGCGGCCCTTTTCCTGGCGTACTTCTGTAATGCAGGCGCAGCCTGCCGTCTCTTTGATCTTCTCTCGATTCTAAAAAAGATTCCCGGCGCAGGCTTTCACCTGTGCGCCGGGAACCGTTTTTAAGCTCTGGTGCTATGCTAAGCGAAGCGGCGACGATTCTCTCAAAGTGTCATGTCGTCCGCCTCGCGTCCCGCCAGAAAACATGAGCGGCAGAAAACGGGCCGTCCCTGCGAAGGGTAAAACGGCACTGTAGTCTGTTGCCCGCACTGCGCGCATTGCACGGAGACCTCTATGCGCTGGCGAACTCCGGTCGCCTGTGCCGCTGCGATGGCGGCCAGACGCTCATTCTTTGCCTGCTTGCAGGGTTTGCAGCGCTTCGGCTCGTTCTTTAAACCTTTATCGTGAAAGAACACCTGCTCGCCGGCCGTCCAGATGAAATCCTCCCCACAATCAACACATTTTATGGAGTGATCCTGAAACTCCGTTTCCGTCTGGCTCCATTTACCGTTCGATTCGCTCGTGACTTGAGTTTGTGACATGTTGGTATCCCCACCGATGTACGTTTGCCGCGCTCTCGCTCGCACAGGGTTTGCCAGAAGAGCACCGCGCCATTGATTGTTGATGCAGGCTAGCGAGGGGGCTTGCGAATAATTCCAAATTAGAATGAACACATCTTCTCGGTCGTGATCGAAGACGCGTCCTGAGATTTTTTCTCCTACCTTCCCGGAGCAGGTTTTGCTATGAGGCGTGATGGATGGTGCATTCGAGGTGGATACAACATTCGCTACGCCCCGGCCGGTTCTTCTCTGAGCAGGTTGACCGTCGCTTGCGGCGTCGGAGAACGCCCGCGCACTCTCGTTCAACTCCCCGCCGGACTATTTGGAGCCAGCCTCCCGCGCCGGGAAAGCTGCGCCTGCAAGTAAGGCCAAAGTATAACTATCACGGAAATGTGTCAAGGTCTGAGGCCGACGTTTCAAACTACCTTGACAGGGCGTGCAGGGCGTGCCAGCATCCGGCGCGCCCGCTTTTGATTGAATCCGGGGTGAAGAAAAGAGAGAAATCACGCACATGAAAGTCCTCGTCATAGGCTCCGGCGGCCGGGAACACGCGCTCGTGCGCAACCTTGGGAAGAGCGCTCGCCGCCCGCTGCGTCTATACTGCGCGCCCGGCAACGCTGGCATCGCTGAAACGGCCGAATGCGTTTCCATCAGCGCGAC
>DASQYE010000043.1:0-2526 GCA_035639355.1 Pyrinomonadaceae bacterium | reverse complement strand
CGGCGCGTGCGCTTCTTGCCTGCGCGCTCCCGGTATTTCGCACCGTGATGATCTGCGTAAAGGTCTCGCCCGGCATCACCGATGCGCTTGAGACGTTCGAGGCGGCCGAGAGAGCGGCGGCGACGATGCTGATCGCGCCGTCGGCGATGCGAAAGACCTGGTCTTTGGATTGTGAAGCGGCGCGCACGAAGAAGCGGCGCTGCTGGCCGTCGATCGCCGTCTCAGGCACGCGCAGGTTCAACATCACCTCGACGGAGCCGCCGCGCTGGATTTCAGGTGTAACCAGTGTCGGCAGACCCGTATCCGTCCCGCCCTGCGCGAGGCTGAAGCTCGGCTGGAACTCGGCCGGTAAATCCGTGTCGAGCCGGAACTGGTCTACCTTGTTTCCGGTGTTCGTCACGGTCAGCGGCAGCTGCACGCTCTGGCCCGGAGAAGCCGACTCCGCAGAGCTGCGCAAAGCTAAAGATAGATTCGGAACCTGCCTGACCGTCAGACTCAACCCGGAACCACTCTGCGGCGGCGTGGCGGTGGTTGTCGTCGCCATCGTGGTCTCGGGCATGGTCGTCTCCGGGCTGGGAGATGGCTGCGGCGGCGGCGGCGTCGCGGTTGTACGCGGAGGCGTCGTAGTTGTGATGACGGGCGACATCGTAGACGTACTGACAGTATTGGCGGGACGCTCTGTCGTCGTCGTAGTGTTGGTGCGCGAAGTATTGCGGCGCGGCGTTGTGGTCGAAGCCACCTGAGCGGGAGTCGGTGACGGCGTCGGCGTCACACGGGGCGGAGTCACAGTGCGCGGGGGATTATTTGTCGCGGTGTTGCCGCCGGCCGTTCCCTGTGACTGTTGCGCCCTCCTGTTTTGCCGCCTCTGGCGCGCACTCAAGCGTGGAGTCGTGGTGGTGGGGGTTGTCGTCGCGGGTGCAGTCCCTGTTCCCGTGATCGCAAGCGTTGGATTGCCGCCTATTTGCCTGGCCCGCTGGGTTGACGGTGTTGTCGTCGTTGTCGTGCCGGTTCGCGCCGTGTTGACGGGCGGCGTCGTAGTCGTCGTCTTTGGCCGGACGGTCGCAGGCGGCACGACCCTGGCAGTACTGCTCGTCGTTGCAGGTGTGCGTGCAGGCGCGGGCGTTGGCGTTGCGGTGGCGACCGTTGTGGTGGTCGTCGCGCCGCTCCTCGGTTCCGTCGTCCGCGAAGGTGCTTCGCGCCGCGCGGTCGTCAACTCGCTCTCGTAAATGTCCGCGAACGGCGTGTCCTTGATCGTGCGCAGGCGTTGGCCTACCTGTTCGGCATCGTTCAGCTTGCCGAGCTGCATGTAGGAGCGACCCAGCCAGAGCAGCGTCAGGTCGGTGATGATGCTGTTCGGATATGACTTGAGAAAGTCTTGTAGAACAGCGGCCGCCTGATCGTAGCGTCCCTGGTTGTACAGGTTCTGGCCTTTGGTGAACAGGGCCTGCTCGGCGTCGCTCGGCACATCGCCGTCTTGCTGGACGGAGCGAGCCACGGCGGCCGCTTCAATGATCGGTGTAAAGGGGGCCAGCAAGAGCGCCGCCGCCAGCGCTGCTGCGCCTAATTTGTTTCGCGTACTCAAGGCAATCAACCTCCGGCAGGATGGGGCAATATTTTTCGTGAGTTGTCTTAGTAAAAGTTGCCGGCGCGCGCGCAAAAGAAGACGGGCCACGAACGCCGACGCGAAGGGCGTCGTACTACGACACTCGACACATCATACATATTCGCCCACGGGGCGACAAGATAAAGAACGAGTAAGCCAGGGCAAGTATGACAACTATGAAAGGCCAGGCGAGAAGGGTTATATCGATAACCCACCTTCGCGCCTTCTTCTGTCTATCGCCGGGGCGCTCTCGTCTACCAGCCTCCGCGCCCGATCTCAAGGCGGTCGCCGGGCTGTAACAGCGGGTCCGGAACTTTCCCATTCTCGATCTGTTTGAGATTGTACTCGGTCGTCACAAGACGCCCGTCCGCGCCCTGCCGCGAAACCTTTACTTTGTTACCGGCAAAGCGAGCGGGCCCGCCCGAGGCCAGGATCGCCTGCGTTAGCGTGAGCCCCGCGTGGAAATCTTTCTGGCCCGGCGAATTGATCTGACCGCCTATAAAGTAGTACTGAGGCGGTTTCGGCGGGGCGACAGTTAATGTGATTACGTCGCCCGGATAAACGAGCGTGGCTGTGGCCGCCGAATCCGCCAGGTCAACTGTGATCGGGCTGCCGGCACGCAGGATCGTGGCGCGCGCCGCTTCCGTGCGCGGCTGCGCCTCGGCCAGCAGGACGTATAAGGGCACTGCCTCGCGTCGCAGTGCTTTCGTGCCCGGTTCCTGTACGAGCCCCGTCACGATCACGCTGTGACTGGCATATTGGCGAACGGCGACGACCACCTTCGGCTTATCATAAATCTTTACACCGGCCGTAATGCGCGCGCCTATCTCGTCTGTGCTCAAACCGGCTACCTGTAGCGGATCGCCCGCCAGCGGATACTCCAACAGCCCGCCTTCCATGACCGTGTAAAGAGTCGATTCGCT
>DASQYE010000042.1:0-3419 GCA_035639355.1 Pyrinomonadaceae bacterium | reverse complement strand
TTACGGACGAGTTTTAGAACCCTCCCGCCAGGCGAATAATCCACCAGGCCAGGAGAACGAACAGCATAAAGCGGCTGGCGTTGTTGGACGGGCGCAGCCGCGCCAGAGCCGACGTGACGCCCTGCAAATTCAAAACGGTCGCCGCCGCGTAGGCCCAGACGAGCAGCAGCGCCAGGAACAGCAGGGGGCTCAGCGGATTGTAAACGACGGCTCGCCACAGGTCGCCATGTGCGATGGCCGAGAAGGCGCGAGTCATGCCGCAGCCCGGACACGGATAACCCGTAAGGCCGCGAAGCGGACAGAGGATGATGCCGTCGTCCGACGGATGCCAGAGCGCGCTCGCGGCGAACATGGCCGACAGGCCCAGCAATGTCGCCCAGGCCCATCGTCGCCCAGCCCCACCCTCGCCGGGGAAATTCACTTCGTCTCGCATAAGAGCCCTTCCGATCCCGCTCGTCTTAACAAGAACACTGACCGCTGCTATTGCACGCGCGCCACATCCCAAATCTTGTTCAGCTCGGTTTGAATCATGAAGATGCTGACGACGCTCAGGCCGCAGATGGCCAGGATGATCGAGACCAGGGATATATCGTTGCGCGGCTGCCCCGTCCTGTCCTGCAACTCGAGGATGAGCTGCGGGTATCTGTACGCCAGATAAATAAAGTAGAGCCCGCAGGTGACTAGCCCGAGCACGATGTCCATAGTGGGGTTGATGTCCTGCCGCCCGAGCGCATCCCTCAGCTCCGAAGAGACCTTGTATATCTCGTATAAGCCGTAGACGCCGCAGGTGACGAAAGTGAGCACCAGCACCATGATCGGATCACGCTTTTCGCCGACGGCATAGAGGCCCGGCCGCCCCGCTCCCGCCGCCGGCTGCATCCCATGAGACGGGTCTCCGTATGAGGGGCTGGCCCACCCGCCGGGGCCGCCTGCGGTCGGCTGAGTTCCCGCGCCGGGGGTCGCGGTCGTGAAAGGCGTCGAGCCGGCCTGGCCGCCGAACGCCTGGCCGCAGTTGGTGCAGATGCGCGCCGCATCGTCGTTTTGCTGTCCGCAATTTGTGCAGAAGATCATCTATTGAGTTCTCCTTCAAAGGGGAAGTTTTCCGAGGGATGAGGGCCGGAGGGCGGAGGGATGAATAAGAAAAGCATTCAAGGAAGTTGAAGCATTCTTTTCATCCCTCACCCTGCGGCCCTCATCCCTGCTTTTCAAACGTTTGGTATCCAGAAAACCTGTCCGCTCGCCTGGACGCGGCGCAGGCCGAGCGCGGGTAAATCCTTCTCCTCGACGCCCAGGTAGGTGAAATGCGGCAGATCGCTCTTGACGGTCTGGAACCAGCCATGAGCGGCCAGGAGGCGTCGCACGCGAGCATCGCCGAACTGTAAGACATCGAAGGCGAGCAGGCTCAGATGCTGAGATGTGCCGGGCGCGGCCACCGAGTAAAGAATGGACTTGGAAAAGTCTTTGCTGAAAAAGATGCCTCCGCGTTCCAATTCCAGCACCTCGCGCACCTGCTCGCGAAGCGAAGCCTTTCGCAGGCGCGCCACCTGCTCGTCGGAGAGACGGCCGCGCCTGTTCCAATAATTGAGCGCGGGCAGAAAGCGCGAGTTCCACAGTCGCAGCGTGTCATCGTAGCCCCGGCGCGCCGCCTCCGTACCGCCGCGCGGCGTGATGCTCAGCCCCAGAGCGCGCGCCTCCTCGCGCGCCGCCTGAAGCGCTTCGAGCGCCGCCGCCTGTAGCTCTATGCGCGTCCCGGCGATCGCGGCCGCCGTGGGCTTCGCCTCGCTCTGGAACTTCTTCACGTCGGCCTCGCTCGCGAACATGCAGACGGGGGGCGGCATGACACTGCTGCTCGCCACGAACATCGCTCCGTAATCTTCGAGCACACGGCGCGAGACCGCGTCCTCGGCGTCGCAGACCTGGGCGGCGCTTCTGCCGCGAGCGGCGAGGGCTCGTTCGAGCGCGACGTAGAAGGTGACGGGAGCGCTGGCGCTGCCATCGCTTCCCCGCCCGCCTGCCTCAGACCCGTTCATGGAGTCGGTCTTTCCTCTGTTATCTTGCGTGCCCGGCGTCGCCGCTGCCGCCTCCACGTTCTTATTTTCCAGCGCGCGGCGCGGGCGTTGTTGCCGCTCCGGTTGCGGCTGGCCCGCGACGGCCGGGCCTGTCTGAGATTGAGCGCAGCCCGACATGAGCCATGCGCCGCCGCCCGCGAGCGCCATTACGGCGCAGAGGGTCGGCAGGGCCATGCGCGGGCCGGGCCGAGCGCGGCGCAATCTTCCACGCAGGAAATAAAGGGCTGGCGCGTAGCCTGGACCAGAACCTTCGGATTTAAATAGTCGCGTGCGCCAGCTTCGCTCGATCATTATCTCAAATCATAGTTGGGCGGGGCTCGCGCGGTCAACAAAGGTGCGCCCCGTGCGGGGCCGTACCGTGATATTAAAACGGCTCGCTGAAGCGCCGCTACGACCTCACTCTCTGCGCGCGCACATCGCTACGGAGCCGGGGCGGCGCGCCCGTAGAAGGGCTTTCCTCTTGCCTCAAATAGTTCGACTGTTGCCCTCTAGCGGTGAAGCCCTAAACCCGAAACGGCAAGACCCCCGCTAAAAGGGCTTGCCGCCTCTCTGTCCCGCGTCCATTCTGAGGTAGACGCACCTCTATTAGTAGGGTGAGAGTATACGCTTGTGAGACACCCTTTGATAGTCAAGGCGACTCTCGGCGCACCTGCTTTTCGAGCAGCATTAAGCGTTTTGCGGGCGAGCGGGGAATTTTTAGGCAAAGCCATGATATATACTGTCCCGACTTTAGCTTCGCGTCGAATAATTATGGAGAGCGGCGGGCGCGCTCCCTTGGGCTCTAGTGGTCGCGGCCCCTCGCGTTGCGGGCTGGCGCTCGCTTTTGTAGGTAGATGAAGCTGCGACGAAAAGATGCGCTCTTGATTGCCACGGCGGCCATCGTGGCCTCTCTCGCCGCAGCCGGCTGCGGCGAGAGAGGCGCGTCGCCCGAGGCGGCCTTCAAAGCCTTCTACGAGGCGGCGCTCGGCAGGGATGTCGAGGGGATGAAAAAGCGGCTCTCGAAAAGCTCTCTGGACTATTTTGAAGAGATGGCGAGGGCCGCACGCAAAAGTACGGACGAGGGCTTGCTCGCTAATGCCGAGGCTATAGGGCAGCGGATGCCCGAAACGCGAAACGAAAAGATAGAGGGCGACGCGGCGACGCTCGAATTCAAGAATGAGACGACGGGCAGATGGGAGACGGTCGCCTTCGTCAGGGAGGACGGCGCATGGAAGCTAGCGCTTGCCAGGGGCCGCTAACCGTTTAGGATGGAGAGCAGCTTACACTCGATCATCGATCGATACGGCGCGCACGGGTGGCGGCTCGTTCGCGCGCTTCTTCGACCGGAGACCCGCGCTCAATTGAGTTTAT
>DASQYE010000041.1:0-7808 GCA_035639355.1 Pyrinomonadaceae bacterium | reverse complement strand
CGCCGGTATCTCTTCGGGCCATCCCCAGAGAACCATCCCCACCCCGTACATAGAGCCGAGGCCGAGCGCGACGACCAACTCCGACCCCAGCCAGGAAGCTATGCCTATCAGGCTCCACGCCAGAGGGCTTCGATTCCGCTCCCTCGCCAGGCTGCTCATTATCTTGGGAATACGATAAATCAGAAAATAAAGCTCGATCATCTGCCGTTCTCCCCCAAGCCTCTTTTTAGCCCTCTCACGTGCCCGACCACATGCGCTTAGACGAAGGAAATACCTTCAGGGGGTTTTGACCGGGAGGCGCGGCGGCAAATGAAAAGCTCCGTCAAACATGATCTTTGAGGGAGCTTTTCATCGTCAGGTTGTCGGGAATAGACGAGCTTTAGTCCGCGCCGACGGCTTTGGCAGCGTTGATTCGCCCGCCCGATGAGACTTTCCCGCTGAGCGAGTCGAGCTTATCGACGGATTCGAGCAGGCGCTCGCGCAGCTTCTTCATGGACAGGTCTGGATCGGCTGCGAGCACCAGTGCGGCGACACCCGCCACCTCCGGCGTCGCCATAGACGTGCCGGAAGCCTCACGGAATTCGCCGCCGAGCCAGGTGCTCAGAATCTCCGCGCCCGGTGCGGCGACGTGTACGCGCTTCGCGCCGTAGTTTGAGAACGAGGCCAGCTCGTCATGGCGCGTGAGCGCGGCGACGCTGATGACGTTCGGCAGGTCGTAGCTCGCCGGATAGTGCGGCGACTTATCCGCGTCGGCGCTTGAGTTGCCGCTCGCAGCGATAAAGATGATGCCCTCCTGGCCGGCCGCGGCGATAACGTCTTCGAGCGCCTTTGAATACATGGTCGAGCCCCAACTGGCGCTGATGATGCGTACGTTGACGCCGGCGCGCTTGCGGTCTATCACGTAGTTGATGGCCTTGATCGCGTCCCTGGTCGTGCCCGAGCCGTTCGCGTCTATAAACCTGAGCGGCATGATCTCGACCTTCCAGTTGACGCCCGCTATACCGAGGCCGTTGCCGCCCTCCGCGCCTATGATCCCGGCGCAGTGCGTGCCGTGACCGTTCTGATCCATAGGATCGCCGTTGTCATTGAGGGCGTTGAAACCGTAGGTGTCGTCAACGGTGCCGAGTTCGTCGTCCGCATACTGTGCCACGTCCGGCGGGCGAACCCAGATATTATTCATCAGGTCCGGGTGCGTGTAATCGACGCCGCTGTCGATGACGGCGACGACCACCTTCGAGCTTCCGGTCGTCCTGGCCCAGGCGCGCACGGCGTTGATGTCCGCCTCGGTCTTGCCGCCGTTCTGGCCGTGGTTATCGAGCGACCACTGATCGTTGAACATAGGGTCGTCCGGGTGCTCGTGATTGATTTCCGCTTGATCTAGGTTGATCTGTCCGACCGGCTCTGCGTATTCGACCAGCCCCGTCAGAGAGCGATATTCGGCGGCGACCTCTTCGGCGCTCTTGCCGTCTTCATCCCCTATGAGGGCGAGGCCGTCTACGGCTTCGATCTCGTCTTCCAGGCGGTCGTCGAAGCGCCGCGCGATATTCCTCATGGTGTCAACGGTCGTGCCGGGGCGAAAACGCACCTGCACTTCGGCGCTGGCGGCCCTCTGGCGCGGCATTGAGACGGTTGCGGACGGTCGATTTGTCACGAGCGAAGGGGACTGCTGCCAGCGACGCACCTGTCCGGCCAGTGCGGCCAGTGCGATGATGGCCAGCGCCAGCGCCAGATGTCCGAGAAAATTCTGTCGGTTCATCGTTCTTACCTCAAAATTCTGGAAGAAGGTTTCATGTTACAGGCGATAGTTCGAGCCCTGATAGTTATAGAGCCTGAGCTGATCGCGGTTGGCGCGGTACTCGGCCTGGCGGCCTCCTGCGCTCAAGCGTATGCGCCATCCGGTCGTAATCATCTGTCCGCTCATCTCGTCGGCGACGGGAGCGCCGAGCGCCATGTCCGGAAAATCCGTCTGCTCGACCGCCTCCTCTTTAATCTCGCTCTCCGAGACGCCCAGGCGGCGGGCCAGATCGGCACGCGCTTTCTTTATCGCATCCTCTTTACTCAGGGCCATCCTCTTGTCTACTCCTAAATGGTCGCGGCCCGCGCGCCGCTTTACAATTATCCAACGCGCGGCGCTCGTCGTAAGTTCGGTCGGGCTTGGCGGACGCGCGCATTTGTGTCTATTCTGCGCCTGCGCGGGGCGCTTCGTCAAAGCTTTGGTAACATCGGGCGCAACTTTTTTATGAAGTGGAATCTATCGGAGATAACGCGGCGCGCCGACGCGCTCTACGGCTCGCGCGAGCAGTTGGAGAATGTTCGCGCCAGTGTGGAGCTTCTGGAAGCGGTCTCGGGGGATGCGGATTTCGAGGTCGCGTGGCGGCTCGGTCGCGCCCTCTTTTTTCTGGGACAGGAGGAGGAGCAGAGCAGAGAGCAGGCGCGGCGGCTACATGCGCGCGGCGCAAGGGTCTGCGCGCGAGCCGTGCGCGCCGAGCGGGCCCGCGTCGAGGGCCATTTCTGGCTCGGCGTCAACCTGGCGCTTCAGGCGCAGGCGACTCGCCCACAGCTACTTGCCCTCGGACTGGCGCTACGCGCCAAACGCTCGCTTGAGCGTGCGGCCAGAATCAATCCGGCGTATCACGCCGCCGGGCCTCTGCGCGTGCTCGCGCGCCTCTCGCACAGGCTCCCGCGCTTGCTCGGCGGCGGCACAAAGCGCGCCCGCGCCCATTTCGAGAGGGCCATCCGAATCGCGCCCGCCAATACGGTGACGCGCCTCTACTTCGCCGAAATGCTGCAAGACGCAGGAGACCACCGCAGCGCCGAAAGGGAGCTTGAGACTATTCTCGCCGCGCCGACAGACACCGCCTGGGCATTTGAGACGGAGCGCGACCGCTCGCTGGCCCGACGGATGCTGCAAAGAATACGCTCTTCCGTATAAACTTCCGTATAAAGAAGAGAGGATTCGGCCCTTCATCTCCCCTCATCTTCAAAGAGCGCATTTGACACTTCATCTACTGACGACGGCCAGTGTGACGGTGGCCTTGGCCGTCAGTTTTTCCCTAGCGTCATCCCGTGTGAAGACTTCAGCTTCGGCGACGATGAGCGTCTTTCCAGCCTTAAGGACGCTCGCTTTGCAGCGCAGCGCGCTCCCCTTCGCAGGGCGAAGGAAGTTGATCTTGAACTCGACCGAGAGCACTATCTGGTCTTCACGGACGACGCTCCCGGCCGCGCCGCCGGCCGTATGATCGGCAATCGTCGCCTGCACGCCCGCATGAATAAACTGATCCTGCTGCAAGTGGCGTGGCAGAACGTCGAGCGTCGTTTCGCACCAACCGGGGCCGATCTCGCTCACTTTGATCCCGACATCCTTTATAAAAGCGGCGCGGTCGAATATCTCTTGAACCTTCCGGCGAAAGTCGGGATTAAGGGTTTCCATTCGTCACCTCGAAAACGTTCGATTCTTGAAAAGCCGCCGGATGGCCATGATGGCCTCTCTCTCTTTTATAAGAGGTCGCCGAAGAGGTGTTGCAGCAGTGTGGCCGCCGCGATGGCCGCCGTCTCGGCGCGTAGCCTGCGCCCGCCGAGCGTGACGATGCTCCACCCGCACGCCTTCGCATGCGCCAGCTCTTCATCCGCCCAACCGCCTTCGGGGCCGATCAGGGCCGTCACCATCGCACAACCTTCGGGCCATTGACCGGCCGTTTCCAGAAGCCCGCGCCCGTCGCGCTCGGAGAAGACCAGGCGGCAGCCCTCGTTGGGCCCGCTACTCTCGACGAGCGCCGCGAAAGCTGTCGGCCCAATGACTTCCGGCAGGCGTGCGCGGCCCGACTGCTTCAAGGCTTCGAGCGCGATTCGCTTCCATCGCGCCACGCGCCGCGCTGCGTCCGAAACATCCTTGATACGCACGTCGCTGAGCTTCGCCGCGACGGGCACGATGCGCGCGACGCCCAGCTCCGTAGCCTTCTGCACGACCAGATCGAACTTCTCCCCCTTGAGCAAAGCGACGCCCAGCGTAAGCCTGAGCGGCGATTCGGGCCTCTCCGCCGCCACCTCTTCTTCGATCTCCAATAACGCGCCGTCGCGCGTCTGTTCGGCCACACGACAGCGATACTCTCTCCCCTCGCCGTCGAAGACGAACGCCTCGTCGCCCGGTTTCAGCCGCAGCACATCGCGCAGATGCCGCGCCTCTTCGGAGGCCAGGCTCACGGTCATCTCAAGGGGACGAAAGGCGCTCGGCGGCGCGTAGAATCTTCGGCGAGACATTATTAGAGCAGGGCGGAGGGATGAGGGATGAGGGATGAAATAAAAGCCATATCTATTAACATCCCTTTCTCACCTCACCTCCTGATAATCAAACGATGATTGCGGCCCATTCGCCGTCGGTGGTGATTTCAGAGGGCTGGCTGATGCCAAGCTCGTGCAGGCGCGCGCTGATGGTCTCCACCTGGGAATCAAGAATGCCTGAAAGTATCAAGCGCCCGCACGTCGCGCCGACGAGCGCGGGCAGAAGCGGCGCGATCACGCCGGCCGTCAGGTTGGCACAGACCACGTCGAAAGAGCCGGTCGTCGCTTCAACACTGCCGACGCGAAAGACTATGCGCCCCGCGACGTTGTTGAGCCGCGCGTTCTCGCGCGCGATCGAGACGGCGTCCGCGTCCGTGTCGCAAGCCTCTACGCGCGCTTGCGCGTAGAGGAGCGCGGCGGCGATGGCCAGGATGCCAGTGCCCGTGCCGACATCGAGCAGGCTTCCGCCGCGAAAATATTTTTCGATTGCGGCCAGGCAAAGTCTTGTCGTCTCGTGAGTGCCAGTGCCGAAGGCCATGCCCGGCTCTATGCGAATGACTATTCTCCCGGCCCGCTCCGGGACTTCGCTCCAGGGCGGCGCGACGACGAAGCGTGCGCCCACGGCGACCGGCTGCCAGCCCCTCTTCCATTCGCCGAGCCAATCTTTATCCGCCACCTCGTCGAGCGTCATCCCGCGCACGGAAGAGGACGGAAGATCATATAGACGCAGCGCGTCGGAGAGCGCGGCGCGGATGCTCTCACTTTCGGGCGGCGCATCGAAGTAGGCGACGACCGAAAGGAGCGCATCGCGCGCTTCCCTGCTCTCAGTGCCGAGCGCGCCCGCCTCCATCAAAGCGTACTCGACGGCCTCGCGCGCGCCTCTCTCCAGCGTCACGTCGATTGCGTACCACTTGCGCGCCTCGCTGATGCCCTGGCCTACGGTAATCTTCTCCACCTCAAAACCGACGACGGGCAGGAGCCTGTGAGCCGAAGACCCTGACCGAAAACTCTTGCCCCGTCAGAAAATTCTCTTACCGACTATCACTGCTGCTTGCCTATGCCGAGCGAATCCAGCACGCCCTCGCGGTCGCGCCATCCGGCCTCGACCTTGACGAATAGTTCCAGATGGCAGCGGTGGCCCAGCAGTCGCTCTATGTCGCGGCGGGCGCGCGTGCCTATCTCTTTCAACTGTTCGGCTCCGTGTCCGATGATGATCTTCTTCTGCGAAGGCCGCTCGACGAAGATGGCGCAGTGTATGCGCGTAAAGTCGGCCCGCTCTTCGTCGAACCGCTCCGTGACGACCGCCGTGACGTAGGGCAGCTCTTCACCCGTCGCCTGCAAAATCTTCTCGCGCACGATCTCGGAGACGAGCAGGCGCAAGGGCTGATCTGTCAATTCATCCTCTTCAAAGACAGGCTCGCCCTCGGGCAGGTTGTTTACGATCTCTCGGAGCAGTACCTCCATCATGTCCCCCTTGAGCGCAGAGAGCGGAACGACCGCTCTCCACTCGTACTCGGCCGCGTACCACTCCATCAAGGGCAGAAGCTTTGACTTGTCCGCCAGCTTGTCCGTCTTGTTCAGCAGGAGCAGCGAGGGCTTACCCGCCTGTTTGACCAGATCGAGCACGAAGCGGTCGCCGTTGCCCGTGGAGACCGCGGCATCACGAATCAAGCACACAAGGTCTACGCCTTCGAGCGCCTCGTGCACGGCGGCCATCATCCGTCGATTCAGCAAGTAACCGGGCTTGTGCACGCCCGGCGTATCCACCAGCACGATCTGCCCCTCTGGCCTAGTGATAACGCCCTGAATCCTGTGGCGCGTCGTCTGCGGCTTATTCGACACGGCCGCGATCTTCTCGCCCACAAGCCGGTTCAACAGCGTGGACTTCCCGGCGTTGGGCCGCCCGATGAGCGCCACGTAGCCGCTGCGATAATCGTCCTCTGTCTGGCCTTCGCCGAGTTGCTTCCCCATTTCAGCCCTCAAATATTATTCGGCGTATTATGTGCTCTGCTGCGGACGATGATGTAATAGCCGCTCCAGGTTTTCCATCAGTTCCGGCATTTCAAGGGCGACGGCGAACTCCTCTACGCGGAGCCTGATGTATGCGATGTCCAGATTGTGATGAATGTTTAGAAGCGATTCCATGTCGGCTACGTCTTTCGGCCTTTGCGCCACTGCCTTAGTTATAATGAGGTCTTCCGGCGTTGGTACTCTCAAGCTTAACGCGCCGATATTGAGAATCTGCGCGCGCGCGATCATCTCCCGCTCAAACGGCAAAGCTCCACACGAGAGATCGATGCTGACTCCGCTCCTCTGATGTCGAAGTAAAAGGACGAGCGACTTCACAGCAAAACCCAGAGCATCGTTGATGCGCGGCTCAAATCCGTGAGCTTTACCCGCTTGGAGTAATGATTCCCACTTTTCCTGATCGAGCCAGATGACAATATCAATATCCTGTGTGGCGCGGGGCTGGGCGAGAAGCGAGACGGCGACGCCGCCGATCGTCGTGTACGGGACGTGCTCAGTTTCAAGCCAGGAGGTGAGGGCTTCGAGCGCCGCGACAAAGGCAACGGGTAAGGTAGCGTCAGGCATGAAGTCTCTCTTTAAGGCGACGCCAGCGCTCGCGCACTTCCTCCTCACCTTCTCCGAGCGTCTCATTCCAGCCAAGCGCCTGCCCGGCCTCATACATCAAAGCCAACTGATGAAGCTTGACTGAAACAGGCGTGCGCCGCGCTTCCTCAATCGTTACCTCATTGACAAGCCGCCATCGCTCTTTGAACCGATACGCCTCCTCTTTCGTCATAGGCAATCGCCTCCGCCCATCTTTTGAACGACAGCTATTTTAACACTGTCGCTTTTTCCCCGTTGAGCTTCAGGATTTCCAGGGTCATCTCGGCGGAGGCGTACATGTCTTTAACGTCGAGCCATTCGTTAACGGTGTGGATGGCGCGCATGCCTGTGCCCAGATTGGCGCATTCGATGCCCTTGCGGTTGAAGATGTTGGCGTCGCAGCCCCCGCCCGACGCCATCGTCTCGACTTTGAGCCCCATGCGCGAGGCGGCCTCGATGACCAGTTGGACGACGCGCGAAGAGTCCGGCACGTCCATAGACGAATAGTCGCGGTCAACCTTGGCCTTGACGCTGGCGCGCGTCAGTTTGCCCTCGACCGTGACCTCGTAGCCACGGGCCGCCTCCTCGAAGCATTGCACCACGTGGGCGCACTGCGCCTCAAGCTTCTCTTCCGAGAGCGAGCGCGCTTCGCCCCAGAGAGTGACGAGGTTGGGGATGATGTTGGTGGCCGCGCCGCCGTGGATGACGCCTATGTTGGCCGTGGTCTCTTCGTCGATGCGCCCGAGTTTCATCCTGGTGATGGCCTCTGCCGCGATGCGTATGGCCGAGATGCCCTGTTCGGGAGCGACGCCCGCGTGCGACTCAAGCCCGTGGACTTCGATCTCCAGGTGATTTGAGGACGGCCCCCTAGTGAACAGGAAGCCAGGGTCGTCCGAATCGAAGACGAGGCCGTAGCGCGA
>DASQYE010000040.1:0-2639 GCA_035639355.1 Pyrinomonadaceae bacterium | reverse complement strand
AAGAGGAGCGCGCGAAGTTTCCGCGCGGCTCGCGGCACATGCGTTTTTCCGATAACCACGACGAGCGGCGCGCCATAGCGCGTTTCGGAGAACGCGCCGCGCTCGCCGCCTCCCTGCTGGTATTCACGCTTGACGGCGTGCCCATGCTCTATAACGGTATGGAGGTGGGGGACACGACCGAATCGGGCGCGCCCGCGCTCTTCGAGCGTCTCCCCGTCTTCTGGCAGATGGCGGAGCGCCGCCCCGAGTTCCCGCGCTTTTACAAGCAGGTCATCGCGCTCAGGAAAGCGCACGAGGCGTTGCGGCGCGGCGACCTTGAGTGGGTGCGTAATTCAGATGAAGCGCACGTCGTCACCTACCTGCGACGCACGCCGCGCGAGGAGGTGCTGGTGGCCATCAATCTCTCGAACCGCGCGGTGGTCGGCCTGGTCGAGGCCGGAAACGGCGCGGCCTTTACGGACGTGACGCCTGACATTGCGCCGCCGCTTCCGCCCGATGCGCCAGCGCCGGAGCGAGGGGCCGCCGCCGCGCGCAACGTCGCTCTGCCGGCGCTGGCGCTGGACGCCTGGGGTTATCGCATCTTCCGCCGCGCCTTGAGATAAAGGGGCGGCCCGACCCGCCGGGCCAACAGTTACGCACGGGAAGATCATCCTTGATGACGTTAAGAAACGGCATGAGCCTGGCGCTGAGCTTTATCATGACGGCCTGCTCTATTCTCAGCAACTCGACGGAGGCTGCGGCGCAGGCCACCGCGCAGCGGCAGCAGCAGCAGCAGCAGCCTCCGGGCGCGCCGGGCCGCGATGCGCACTGGGCCGGCGCGGGCAAAGACGGCGTCGGCACGTCCAACACTTTGGATTCAAAGGTCTGGTTTACGCTCGCGGACGGTACGCTGACCGAGGTCTATTATCCGGCGGTCGATGTCGCCAACGTCCAGACGCTGCAATTCCTGGTCGCCGGCGGCGACGGCAAGCTGGTCGAGACCGAAAGCGAAGACACCACGCATCGCATCGAAAATCTGGACTATCGCTCGCTCTCTTTCCGCCAGCTCAACACGGCCAGGAGCGGCGACTACGCGATCACGAAAACTTATACGGCCGACCCCGAGCGCCATACCGTCCTGATAAACGTAGAGTTCAAGAGCCTGAGACGCGGCCCGCACGCCCTTTACGTCTATTATGACCCTTCGTTGAACAATAGCGGAATGCATGACGCGGCTTGGACAGAAGGCGATGCGCTGCTGGCGATTGACGCCGATAAAGCGTCGGCGCTCGTCTCAAGCCGTGGCTTCGAGGAGACCACGAACGGTTACTCGGGGACGAGCGACGGCCTCACCCAGTTGCGTAAAGAGGGGAAGATCAATTCCTCTTACGCGCGTGCGGGCGCAGGCAACGTGGTACAGGTGGCGCGCTTGAAGGCGGAATCGCCCTTCACGCTCGCGCTCGGTTTCGGCGCTGAGGCGGCCACGGCCTTAAAGAACGCACGGGCCTCGCTCGCCAGGGGTTTTGAACGCGTGAGCGAGGAATACGCGTCGGGCTGGCATGACTACGTCGCGCGGCTGCGGCGAGTCGCGCCCGCCGACCAGCGCCATTTCGACATGGCCGCGATGGTCTTGAAGGCGCACGAGGATAAGACACATCGCGGCGCTATGATCGCCTCGCTGACCGTCCCCTGGGGCGGCGGCCCCGATGCCAACGAGCCGAGCGTAGGGGGCTATCATCTGGTGTGGGCCCGCGACCTCTACGAAGTGGCGACGGCCTTCGATGCGATGGGCGACCGCGAGGCGGCCGTGCGCGCTCTGGATTACCTGTTCACCGTCCAGCAAAAGCCGGACGGGAGCTTTCCGCAAAACTCCTGGCTCGACGGTCGCCCATTCTACAACGGGCTACAGATGGACCAGGTCGCCTATCCGCTCGTCCTGGCCTATCAACTGGGACGCGCCGACGCCGAAGCCTGGTCAAAGCATGTTAAGCCGGCCGCGGACTTTCTGATTCGTCATGGGCCGATAACAGAGCAGGAGCGCTGGGAAGAGGAGAAGGGCTTTTCGCCTTCGACCATCAGTGCGGAGATTGCGGGGCTGGTGTGCGCCGCCGAGATTGCGAGGCGAAATAAAGACGAGGCCGCGGCGGCCGTTTACCTGGCCGCCGCCGACGATTGGACGCGCAACATGGATCGCTGGACGGCGACCGTGACGGGCCCGCACGGCGATCGTAACTACTACCTGCGCATCACTGAAAACGACGACCCGAACGACGGCGCTCGGCTTGAGATCAACAGCAACGGCGGCATCTACGACGAGCGCTCGATAGTCGATGCCGGTTTCCTGGAAGCGACGCGCTTAGGGATCAAGGACGCGCATGACCCGCTCATAGCCAAGTCGCTAGCGGTCGTCGATCGCGTGATAAAAGTTGAGACGCCGAACGGCGCGGCGTGGTATCGCTATAACCATGACGCCTACGGCGACAGGGCGGACGGCGGCGGCTACGACGCCAAGAACGGAGTCGGGCGGCTGTGGCCGCTCTTGACGGGCGAGCGCGGAGAGTATGAGCTGGCGAGGGGTGAGCGCGACGCGGCGCGAAAGCTTTTGGATGCGATGCGCGGGTTCGCCAATGATGGGATGATGATGCCCGAGCAGGTCTGGG
>DASQYE010000039.1:0-3039 GCA_035639355.1 Pyrinomonadaceae bacterium | reverse complement strand
GTCTCCTGTAGCCTTCTCGTCAAGGCGTCATTGCTGAAATAACGCCTCCCGCGCGCCAAAATTATAACGTCGCCTTCGGTGAGACCGCTCACGGCCGTCTTGTCCGAAAGCGAAACCGGCGCCAGGTCGCTGCGGCCTGCTAGCTGCGCGTAGTAGGCGACAAGAGAAGGCGTCTCGCTGGCGACGCGCGCTCCGGGCTGCGCGCGACGCGCGACCTCGCTCACGGCCTCACGCATACTCGCATCATAAAATTCATCGTGCGGGAAAAAGGTTCCGGCCCGCTCCTGGCCTCCGCCGAGCGCGTTCGTGTAGAGACGGTAATGAGGCGCGGCGCTTGCCGACGCGAGCAGCGAGGATGCTATGACGATGACCGCCAGGGCTGCGCGCGCCACGCTCCCCGCGTGCTCGCTGCTGAAAGCGCGTGCCGCGAGACGCGACAAATGAGCGGCGAGCGCCTGCAATCCTATGGCCGACGTAATCAGGACTACGGGCAGCGCCGTCGTAAAGTAGCGCGTGTATTTCCCTCCGACCACGGAGAAGGGCATAAAAAAGTACATCATCCAGAAAAGCAGAAAGTAGCGCCCGTCGCCGAGGCGCTTGCGGAACAGCAGCGGCAGCCCCGCCAGAAAACCCAGAAGTACCGGCAGCGGAATCTTCACCGCCATAAAGACGAAATAGAAGTACCAGGGAACGCCCTTGAGCCACAGAGTCAACTGGTTGCCGTAGAGCCTGCCCATAAATTCGTAGCTGTCGTGGCCTATGCGGTGCTCCCCGGCGAAGATACGCATCTCGTGCCAGGTGGCGGGCAGCAGTATGGTCGGGTTGCACAACAGAAAGGTCGCGCCCATGATCGTGAAGAAGATGAGCCAACGCACTTTGCCCAGCCGCCAGCGCATCGCAGGGATGTCCTGGTAGATATAGTAGTAGCTGGCGCTGATGCCGAAAAAGTGCGGCATGTACTTGGACGCCATCATCGCGCCGAACGAGGCGGCCGCCGCCCAGTAGTAACGCTCGGGCCGCTCGCGCCCGCTCTCGGCTATGCGCTGGCCGCGCACCCAGAAGATATTGGCCAGCAGAAAGAAGAAGAGGAGAAACGTGTCCTCCTTGGCGATGCGATTAAAAGCGATGCCGGTCGGGTCTATGGCCCAGAGCGCGGCGGCGACGAGCCCCGTCTGCGTGCCGAATAGCTCGGAGGCGAACAGGTATATCAGCAGAGGGATGAACGCGCCGAAAAGAGCTGCGGGCAGCCGCAAGGCCGCCTCGGTCGAGACGCGCAAAGAAGGACGGTCTGCAACAACGCGGGACGAGTTCCAGCTTTCGGCGGCCACGACGCTCGCCGTCAGCAGCGCTTTCATCAACATCGGATGCTCGCCATTACTGGCCGTCAATCCACGGGCGCGATAATCCTCGACGGCGTGAAGCTTATTCAATTCATCTTCGCTCAAGCCTTCGGCCCCGAGCTGAAAGACGCGAAAGCCGAAACCCAACAGGATGAGAAATGCCAGCACGGCGGCGACGAGCGTGCGGCTGGTGGGGAACGCATCCCTGCCTACGAACAGCTCGGGTGCGATACCGGCCGTGATGATTGCTGCCTCTGCTGGTGCGGACAAAGAAAACTCCTGACGAGCTTGGGAAATCGCCCCGGCGACGCATGCTCCCGGAGTAAGCACGCAACACCCTTAGGCGCGCCGCCAATAACACCTCCTGCGGCAAAAGGCGCAAGGTTAACCTGAGATATGCGCTTGTGTCAAAAGTCTGCCGGGACGATTGGCCCATATTCTCCCGAAGGAGGAGAAGCGTGGAGCCGGGCGGGCCGATCTAGCGGGAAGAGTTCGAGGCACTGGTGGCGCTGCCGCGCGCGCCCGACGAATTCGTATTTGAATTCTCGTTATCTTCGTCCAACCCTTCGGGCGTCTTCCAGCCCGCGCGCTCAAGCAGAGTAATCCCGTAGCGAACCGGGACGGCGAAATTCGACGCGGTGTTTTCCGTGAAGACTGCGAAGTTGATGCCGATCACGCGCCCCGACTGGCCGAACAGGGGAGCGCCGGAGCCTCCCTCTGCGGTGCGCGCGTCGTAGACGATGCGGCGCGTGTCCAGGTCAGTGATATTGCCCTGCGTGGTCAACGGCTGGATGTGTTTCTTCTCCGCAAGGTAGCCGAGCAATGATTCGAGCGACGAACCGTATCGCGCCTGGATGCTGCGGGCTTCCGCATCGTCCAGGAGCGCCAACAGGCGATCAGGGCCCGAAGGATAGCCCATCATGACGACCGACTTTCCGATCGCCACCGCGTCTGAATCATGATCGAGCGGCAGGACGGGAATGTTCGCCAGCAAATCCTTGTTATCCATGAGGCAGACGGCGAGGTCGTCCCTCTGCGCCGACTGCTTATACTTGAGCGTGAAGGGCTGCGGATTTTCGGGGAAGAAGGCCATCAGCTTTTTCAATCGCGGCTGGCCGCTGGCGCTCGACGACAGGCTCTGCGCGCGCTCGTCGGCGAGCCACGGCTGCGCTACATGCCGGTTGGTCAGGATAAAGCCGCCGCCGACGTGAAAGCCCGTCCCGACGAACTCGAACTCGGCGATGGCCCCGTTGCCGTCCGGCGTCAGTTGCAGAGGATCGGCCCCGTTCTGAATGACGACGCCCTCTTCGTTGGTCTGCACTTCCGGGTAACGCAAGGGGCGGCCCGTCGCTCGCTCGACGAAGATATAAGAGCCGGAGACGAGGCAGACGCCGTTGCCGTAGTCGCTGCGCAGCTTGGGCGCGAGCGAGAGACTGTCGCGGATAATCTTATTCGATTCGTCTACCTTGGTGACTGCATCGCCGGTCTTCGTCAATTGCTCGCGCATCTTTGCCAGCTGGTCGTTCTGCGCGTCTATGACGCGGCGGCTGGTCTGTACCTCCCGGTAGAGAGAGAAGCCTATGTAGAGGACGCCGCCGACGAGCGCGAGCGCGATGGCGAGCGTGACGAGCTTGGTGCTCAGGTTGATCTCGCGGACAAGCTCGCGCGTGAACTCGCGGAGGAAGACCTTGGCGTCGTC
>DASQYE010000038.1:0-11099 GCA_035639355.1 Pyrinomonadaceae bacterium | reverse complement strand
GGGATGGCCCGAAGAGATACCGGCGGGCTTCAGACTTTTCGTCTACGTGGCTGCTCTCGCGGCCGCGATAGGAGGTCTGACGATCGCTCGCCGAATCTTGTCGGCCAAGCCCCGCGACGATTTCTTCCCGCCGCCTCCGCCTCCGCCACGCTTTTAGCCCGCTGAAGATAAACAAGGCCCATACGAGCCGCGCTCGCATGCCGCGTCGTCGCTTGCATGACGGGGATGAATATGTGATTATCAAAGTTTGAATGATTACCTCGTTTCATAACTTAATACCCCTGATCTTTTGAGGAGAGCACGAGAGTGAAAGCGGAATTAGAGTATTTAATCGCTTTGCAGAACACGGATACCAGCATACGCAGGCTACAGGCCGACATCGAAGCCATCCCCAGGAGGCGCGCCGAGATCGAAAAAGAGTTCGATCAGCGCGCCTTTGAAATTCGCGCACTTGAGACGAAGCGGGATGAGGCTAGGAGCGAACGCGTCCGACTTGAGACGGAAGTCGAGGAGACGCGGGCGCACCTGGCGCGCGCCGACCGTAACCTTATGTCCGCTCAGAACGAGCACGAGTACACCGCAGCGATCCGCGAAGCCGACGCCGCGCGCAAGCACATCTCCCAGCTTGAGACACAGATTCTCGAAAAGATGGAGACCCTTGAGCAATCCGAGGCGCTGCTCAGGGAGCGCGAGCCGGAAGTGGTCAAGCTGCGCGCCGAGATGGAGGAGCGCATCAAGGCGTTCGAGCAACAGACCCGCACGCAGACAGAAGAGCTGGCGGCGCAGCGAGCCGAGCGCGAGCGACTGCTCAGTACGCTGCCCAAGCCCATGAGCGCGCTCTATAACCGCATCAGCGCGCGCATACGCGATGGCATCGCCGTCGCCGAGGCACGCAACGGCTCCTGCACGGCATGTTTCATGGCGCTGCGCCCGCAGGTGATGGCAGAAGTCAGGCGCGGCGACGAAGTGATAACGTGCGATAATTGCAGCCGTATTCTCTATTACATGCCGATGGAGACGGCGCGCGCGGGCGCTCCCGTCGCGCCCAAAGTCGCAGCCCAATAGCTCTTCGATCGACAAGCTTCACCTGTCGGCCCCGGCCGACACTCTCCCCATTCGTGCGCGCTCTCTCTCTCGTCTGCCCGCCCTCCCAGCTTGTCTTTTATCCGCCGGTCGAATAATCTTTCTTCTTCCCTGACCCGTTAATCCGCATCTCCCCGAACCCTCAGGCACAGCATTTGACTGTGAGCTTTGAATATCACAACAACGAGACGTTTTCGGACAGTTATCAGCAAGAGTTTCTGCGAGGGTGTTCGCAAAACGGGTAGAACCATCTCTAGGAGGCAAGGACATGGAATCAATGCAGGATGCATTACAGCAAGCGGGTGTCGTGGGCGGCTCGGGCGCAGTCGAGCGCGGCGGGCGCAGCGCCGACGTGAACGTCGGCGAGATAGAGCGCTGGGCGTCTTCAATAGGGGGCGGGGCGCTCGTCGTTTACGGCGTGACGCGTCTTTTATCGCAACGTTCGGTGGGCGGCGCGGTGCTGGCCCTGGTCGGCGGCTGCCTCGTTTATCGCGGCGCTACGGGCCACTGCGATATGTATCAGGCCGTCGGCATCAACACGGCCGGGACGGGCCCGACCAACCCCGTAGTGAGCGTTTCGGCCGATCGCGGCATCAGGGTCGAAAAGAGCATCACCATCAACAAGTCGCCCGAGGAGCTTTATCGCTTCTGGCGAAGTTTTGAGAATCTGCCTCGCTTCATGAACCATCTTGAATCGGTGACGACTGCGGGCGAGGGACGCTCGCACTGGGTCGCGCGTGCGCCCGCCGGCACGACCGTCGAATGGGACGCCGAAGTCTATAACGAGAAGGAGGGAGAGTTGATCGCCTGGCGCTCGCTCGACGGGGCGGACGTGGACAATGCCGGCAGCGTGCGCTTTGAACCGGCCACGGGCGGGCGCGGCACGACCGTGCGCGTCACGCTCAGGTACGATCCTCCGGGCGGCGCGCTCGGCGCGGCCTTCGCCAAGCTCTTCGGCGAAAATCCCGAACAACAGATCGAGGAAGACCTGCGCCGCTTCAAGCAGGTGATGGAGACGGGCGAGACGCCGACCACGGAAGGCCAGCCATCGGGAAGCCGCAGCGCCGGAGCCGGAAGATAAACAAGAATACAGAACACAGAACTCAGGACTCAGAATAAAAGCCGGTTTTCCTACTCCTGAGTTCTGAGTTCTGAGTTCCGAGAGGCGTTATGAAAGCTCTGTGCTGGTACGGCAAAAACGACGTGCGGGTCGAGACCGTGCCGGACCCGAAGATACTCAATCCGCGCGACGCCGTAATCCGTATCACCACGACGGCCATCTGCGGCTCCGACCTGCATCTATACGACGGCTATATCCCGACGATGGAGAAGGGCGACATCCTAGGCCACGAGTTCATGGGCGAGGTCGTCGAGACGGGAAGCGAGAACAAAAAATTGAAGGTCGGCGACCGCGTCGTCGTACCCTTCACGATCTGCTGCGGTCATTGCTTCTTCTGCCAGGAACAGCTCTGGTCGCTCTGCGATAACTCGAACCCGAATGCCTGGATGGCCGAGAAGCTTTACGGCTTCTCGCCTGCGGGCCTCTTCGGCTATTCGCACATGATGGGCGGGTACGCGGGCGGGCAGGCGGAGTACGCGCGCGTTCCCTTCGCGGATATCGGCCCGGTGAGAATTCCCGAAGAGATACCGGACGAACGGGTGCTGTTCCTTTCAGACATTTTCCCTACAGGCTACATGGCGGCGGAAAATTGCAACATCCGCGCGGGCGACACCATAGCCGTGTGGGGCTGCGGCCCCGTCGGGCTCTTTGCGATCAAGAGCGCGTACCTGCTCGGAGCCGAACGCGTCATCGCGATCGACGCCGTGGCGGAGCGGCTTCAAATGGCGGCCGAACAATGCGGTGCGGAAACGCTCTCCTTCTATGACGAAGATATTTTCGAGAAGCTGAAAGATATGACCGGAGGGCGCGGGCCGGACGCCTGCATCGATGCGGTCGGCATGGAAGCGCACGGCACGAGCGCGGACGCTCTCTATGACAGGGCCAAGGCGGCGCTCTTTCTCGCCACCGATCGCCCGCACGCGCTGCGCCAGGCCATCAATTCGTGTCGCAAGGGCGGAACGGTCTCGATCCCCGGAGTCTACGGCGGGTTCCTGGACAAGATTCCCTTCGGCGCGGCGTTCAACAAGGGACTGACGCTCAAGATGGGCCAGACACACGTCCCGAGGTATATGCGCCCGCTGCTCGAACGGATTCAGAAGGGCGAGATAGACCCCAGCTTCCTCATCACGCACCGCATGAGGCTGGAGGATGCGCCCGCCAGCTACGAATTGTTCAAGCGCAGGGAAGACAACTGCATAAAGATCGTGCTCAAACCCTAAAGCGAAATGTAAGGGGAAAGAATGGCAGACAAAGAAGAACGCGACGATCAGGAAAAGGGCCGCAGCGCCCCGGCTTCACGCGGCGGCGACGACAGCAGCGGCGAGGGCCAAACGGGCGACCCCGGAAGAACACCCGGCACGGCCGAAGGCGACGAGCAGACCGTCGAAGAAGACCTACGCCAGAAAGAGGAGCAGGGGCGTATATAGCGCGACGGCGGCGGCGGCGGATGCTGCTCCTGCCGAGGGCGGTCGGCGTCTCGTAATTTTTAGAACGGGACTGAAGCCGCGCTGCTTTGTCTCAGTCCTGGCAAGAGAGGCGACAACAGGCGTCGCCTCTTGCCAGGACTGAGACGGTGATGCTCGGTTCCTGCCAACCCAATCCAATATCCCTCCAAGAAGCTTTTTAGAAGTCATCGAAACTTTTCCACGCAGGGGATAGATACAAGCTGCCCGGAGAGCCTGTTTAACGTCCAGACAGGCCGGCGCAAATCCATGCGCTTTCATCGCAGAGTGGTTTGGTTTTCGTAGGATTGTTATTCGGGCGCTGTGATATTAGGATATGACCTAATATTTGAATCGTAAAGAGGTTTCAGGATGAGCATCGCCGACAATCATAAAGGATTACAGTTCGCCTGTGAGTGCGTCTCGGCGCTCGGCGGTTACAGCGACCCTTGGGCGGGCGTTGCGCAGAACAAGCTGCTGCCTGACGGGACGAAGGAGCAGATTCTAAACGTCATCGCGCGCGAGCCGAAGACGATTGCGCAGTTGGCAAAGGAGCTGGGCATCTCGCAGCCGAGCGTGCACGCGCACATCGGCGAGATGATGACCAGCGAGTTGCTGCGAGAAAGCGAAGAATGGGAGAAGCGCTATCCGACCGAGCGTTATTACGAGCCGAACTTTCCGGTCGTCCGGGCCCGTGAGCGCGCCGAGCTGGAGGCACTGTGCCGGGAGATGTCGGCGCGCTTTGCCGACATGTTCGAGAAGCAGCAAAAGAAGCTGGAACGCGCCTTCGATCAAACCGGCCTCGCCGCGCAGGGGTGGACGTTCCCAGACCTGACGCAGTACCTCTACGCGAAGGTACAGCGCACGGCGCGCTCTCTTCTTGAAGAACGCGGCGTGCTCTCGGCGCGCGAGAAGCATCGCAACGGCGTCGCGTGGGTCTTCTGGGCGGAGGAGGACGACTCCGCCGCAAAACAGTAAGCGGGCGCGGCACGACGGGCGGCGCATCGCAGAGGTCTCAACCCGGTGACGAATCCAAACCGCGAAGTGTTGATAAGAGGATGAAATATTATGAGCGACGATCTTTTAGGACAAAGCGTTTCGGTCTGGATGGCGACCGCCGAAGTTCCCGCACAGCCGACGCTCGGGGAAAATACGGAGACGGACGTTTGCATCGTCGGGGCAGGGATTGCGGGCATGACGACCGCTTACCTGCTGGCGCGCGAGGGCAAGCGGGTCGTCGTGCTGGATGATGGGCCAATCGCCGGAGGGATGACCCAGCGCACGACGGCGCACCTGGTCAATGCGCTCGACGACCGCTACTACGAACTTGAGCGCCTGCACGGCGAAAAGGGCGCGCGCCTCGCCGCCGAAAGTCATTCGGCGGCGATAGACCAGGTGGAATCGATCGTCTCGGAAGAGAGCATTGATTGCGATTTCGAGCGCCTTGACGGATACCTCTTCGCGCCGCCCAACGAATCCAAGCAGCAGCTTGAGGATGAGTTGAAGGCGGCGCACCGCGCCGGACTCGTCCGAGTAGAGATGGTTGAACGCGCGCCCATCAAGGATTTCGACACCGGCCCGGCCTTACGATTTCCGCGCCAGGCCCAGTTTCATCCCCTGAAGTATCTTTCCGGGCTCGCAAAGGCCATCCGGCGCGACGGCGGGAGAATCTTCACCGGCACGCACGCTTCCAAGATAGAGGGCGGCGAGCGCGCTCTTGTCGAGACGAGTGCGGGCTACACGGTCACGGCTAGCGCAGTGGTCGTCGCCACCAATACTCCCGTCAATGACCGCTTTGTCATTCACACCAAGCAGGCTCCTTATATCACCTATGTCATAGGGGCGCGCGTGCCGCGCGGCTCCGTCGCAAAGGCGCTCCTTTGGGACACGCCCGACCCATACCACTACGCGCGAATTCAGAGCGGCCCTTTTGAAGAGGGAGGGGGCGAAAGCCAGGAAGCCGAAGCTGGCGACTATGACATACTGATCGTCGGCGGCGAAGATCACAAGACGGGGCAGAAGGACGACGCCAACAAGCGTTACGCCTGGCTTGAGCGCTGGACGCGGACGCGGTTTCCGATGATCGAGAGCGTTGACTTTCGCTGGTCGGGCCAGGTTATGGAGCCCGTGGACGGCCTCGCCTTCATCGGTCGAAACCCTCTGGACGAGCCCAACGTCTTCATAGCGACGGGGGATTCCGGCAACGGTATGACGCACGGCACCATCGCCGGAAGGCTTCTGACCGATCTCATCATGGGGCGCGAAAACGAGTGGGCCACGCTTTATGATCCTTCACGCATCACACTGCGTGCGGGCGTCGAGTTCGCCAAGGAGAATCTAAACGTCGCCGCGCAGTACACGGATTTGGTAACGCCCGGCGATGTCGATTCGACCGCTGAGATTAAGCCGGGCGACGGCGCAATCATTCGGCGCGGCCTCTCGAAAGTGGCTGCTTACCGCGACGAGCAAGGAGCATTGCACGAGCGCTCGGCGGTCTGCGTTCATCTGGGCTGTATCGTCGATTGGAATTCCAAGGAGAAGACGTGGGATTGTCCCTGTCACGGCTCGCGTTACGATGCCATGGGCAAGGTCATTCAAGGCCCGGCCAACAGCGATCTTTCAACTGTCGAAGAAGAGGGTTAGGGAAAGGGGCCCGCGCTTCTGAGTGCCGTCTTTCCACGAGAGGAACGCTTATGAGGATCAAAGCAGGGCTGATCGTCTGGGCCGTGATGCTGGTCATCGCGTGTGGGCCCAACCGTCTCGCTGAGGCGCAGCAGCAGCAGCGCGCCACCTCCGAGCAGAGACAGGTGCGCGTCTATTTTCCGCGCGACGGCAATCCGCATCCGCGTGATCCCTTCAACCTGCAATTCGTCGTGCGCATGGTCGCCACGGCCGCTCCGGCGCGCCCTACCCTGCTCGCTTTGCTGGCTGGGCCGACCGCCGAAGAAAAGCGCAGGCGTCTGCGCCCGCTCGATTCAGGGGGGCTGGCGATCTCCGCCTTGAAGATCAACGACGGGACGGCGCGCGTAGACTTTGTTTCTCGCGGAGGTAAACGCTGGGCCGGTGATCTTTCCCCGGCTGAGTTTCGACAGGCGGTGGATAGAACGCTCAAGCAATTCTCGACCGTGCGCCGCGTGGTCATCTCCGTGGACGGCAAAACGGACTTCGACTCGCAGCGATGAAGCCCTGGGCCGGCTGTTTTAATCTCTCTCAAGAAGAAAGTGGCAGTCACGGCACAGTTTCTCAAGACCTCTGAAGTATGATGCGACCTCTCTCAGGAAGGAAACGAGCCGAAGGGTGGGAAAATGTCGAGCGCGATTGTTGCAACAGAAACACTGACGGAAAAGAGCGCGCTCGCAAGCGTCGAACGCGGCCGGCGTGCCCGCTGGTGGCGCAGGCGCGGGTCTAAGCGGCGCGGGTTCCTGTACGAGGATGCGGCCGGACAAGCCCTGACCGACGAAGCGCAGCTGGAGCGCATTCAGTCGCTCGCCATTCCTCCCGCCTGGACGGACGTGCGCATCTCTCCGTCGGCGCGCAGCCGCGTGCAGGCCATCGGCATAGACGGCAAGGGCCGCGTACAGTACGTCTACCAGGCGCAGTACGCCGCGCGCCAGCAGCAGAAGAAATACGAGAAGATCATACGCTTTGGCGAGCACCTGCCCGGCTTGCGTCGCCGGACGAACGAAGACATCGCGCGCGCAGATCTTTCGCGCGCACGCGTGCTGGCCGTCGTCGTGCGACTCATCAACGACCTGTACTTTCGCGTCGGCTCGGAGCAGAGCGTCAAGCGTTATCGCACCTACGGCGTCACGACCCTGCGCAACCGTCATCTTGAGATCAAGCGGGGCGGTCGTCTCATCTTCAGCTTCGTCGGAAAGCACCACGTACGCCATCGTCGAATCATAGTGGATGACGAGTTGGCGACGCTGATGGGAGACATCAAGGCCATAGGCGGGTCGAAGCTCTTCAACTATATCGACGAGGACGGCAAGCCCCGCCCCGTTCGACCGCGCGACGTGAATGATTACATCAAGGCGGCGACCACGCAGGAGTTCTCAGCCAAGGACTTTCGGACGTGGGGCGGGACGCTTTACGCCGCCGTCGAGCTGGCGGAGATAGGCCCTGCGGAAGACGAGCGCACGGCGAAGCGCAACCTCGTGCGCGCCGTCGAGAGGGTCTCCGAGCGGCTTGGCAACACGCCCTCCGTATGCCGCACCTGCTACATTCACCCGACCATCATAGAGCGTTACGGCCAGGGCCTCACGCTCAAAGAGTTCCGCCGCAAGGTCGAGCGCTCGATCAAGCGCATCCAACCCGAATACGAGGTCGAAGAAGTGGCGCTCCTCAAACTGCTTAAAAACAGTGACAAGTGACAGGAAGGCAGTGATGAGTGACAAGCAAGAGAAAAGCTTTTATCTCGTCACTCTTCACTTGTCATTGCTCTAATAGTGCTTGCTGGTCTTGCGACCCGCACCCTTTCTTTTTCTTCCCCTTCTTTCCTCAGTACCCTTGAGTGAGGCCAGCGGCCAGAGCTTGTGCTCGATCTCGGCCAGACCCGCATCGACGACGGCGCGCACGACCTCTTCCGACGATTTATAGGCGGGCGCGGCTTCGTCCAGCGGCACGCGCCCGTTCGTGTTGACTAGAATGCCTGCGGCCGCGTACTCGTCGTCGATCTGTCGCTGAGACAAAGTGCGCGTCGCTGCGCCGCGCGAAAGACGACGGCCCGCGCCGTGATTGACGGAGTAACCGCTTCGGACTGCGCCCGCGAGAGGCCGCAGTATATAGCTGTAGTCCTTATTGCTTCCGGGTATCAAAACCGGATGGCCCGTCTCTTCCCAGAACGTGCCGCGAAGCGCCGGATGCCCGGCGGGAAAGGCGCGCGTCGCACCCTTGCGATGCACCCAGACCTCGCCGAAGTCTGGATGCCATTCGCGCTGCACCAGATTGTGGCTGATCTCATAAATCAGCTCCAGGTCAGCGCCGAATACTTTGCGAAACGCTTCGGCGACCTGCTCGAAAATAATCAGCCGGTTGAGAATCGCATAGTTGCCGCCCGCCGCGACCGCGTTCAGGTAATCTCTGTAGTGGCGCGACTCCGGGGTGAAATAGCCCAGGTCTATGTCCGTGATGGCGTCGGGCCTCTCGTCTCTCGCAAGCTCGAAGTAGTTCGTCGCCAGACCGTGACCGAAACCGCGACTTCCCGTGTGCACCTGAAGAAAGAGCGTGCCCGTGTCTTCGGCGCGTTGCAGCTCTATGAAGTGATTACCGCCGCCGAGGCTGCCCAGCTGGTCAAGGCCGCGTTCGGGCCTGCCCTTGCCGCCCCAGGGTATCTGCCAGTCGTCGTCCACGGGGATGCGGTGACGCTCAGCGCGGCTTCTGTCAAACGTCGCCCCGTACTTCTCCACGTAGTACTCGGCCCCGCCGCGCACCAGACGATTGAACTCCTCTTTCGAGACGCTGCCCAGCCGGTGACTCTTGCCGCCCGCGCCCATCGCCACGCGCTCCATCACGGCGCGATTGAACTCCATCTTCTTCTCCGGCGTCGCCTCTTCGGCCGGAACTTCCGAACGCGCGCTGACCATTCCGCAAGATATATCAAACCCGACCGGCCCCATTGCCACCGCCCCGTTCTCTACGTCCGTGAGGATTACGCAGCCGACGGGCACGCCGTAGCCGTAGTGCGCGTCGGGCGTAATCACAACCATGCGCACGCCCGGAAAGCGCGTCGCATTGACGATCTGCCGGTAGAGAATATCTTCAGTTTGTTGAAGCAGCGTCGGCGTCAGAAATAGACGCACCGGCACATCGCCCGTATCCTCAGTCCTCAACTCGTAATAGCCCTCGCCGTTCCATCGGGCGAGGTGTTTCCAGTTATCTGCATTCCTCAGCGTCTTTGCTACTTTCAACGCTTTCGCGTCCGCTTCTCCTTTGGTCATCCTTTGCACCCTTCGTAATCGAGATTCGGATTGGTTCCCTTCCGAAGATATATTCAACCACCTTCTATCGAGCGTTGTCCGAGCGCTCTGGCGATCTCCTCTGCAACTTTGTCGGCGGAATCTTCTTCGCCGACCCGCACGCGCAGCGGCGCTAGTTCATAAATGGCCCGCCGTGCTTCGTACAGGCGGCGCGCTTGCTCACGATGGCGCGCGAGCGGGCGCGTGTCGCCCGCGCCGGTGATTCTCTGCCAGCAAAGCTCGAAAGGCGCGTCGAGCCAGACGGTGAAGCCCTTGTGCCGGGCGATGAGCGCGCGATTGCGTGCATTGGCCCATGCGCCGCCTCCGAGCGCTATGACGCGCGCCGCAGTCTTCTCTAAAGCGTAGCGCAGCTCTCTCTCTTCCACCGCGCGGAATCGCGCTTCGCCCTCCTCGTCGATGATGGCTTTAATGCTGCGCCCCATGCGCTCTGCGATGAGCCGATCCAGATCGAGCATCGAGCAGTTGAGCCGCCGCGCGAGCGCCTCTGCGACCGTGGTCTTCCCGGCGCACATGAAGCCCGTGATGAGTATGCGCTCCGGCTCCGTCATCGCTCGACCACCGATTCGAGCATACGGAAAAATTCCGGGAACGAGACGCCGACGCACTCGGCTGCGCCCTCTATGTCGGAGTCGCCTTCGGCCAGAAGCGCGGCGATGCTGAGCGCCATAGCGATGCGATGGTCTCCGAACGCGTTGAGCTTTGCGCCGCGCAGACGGCACGGGCCGTTCACCGTCAAACCGTCTTCGTGCTCAGAGACCTGCGCGCCCATAGCACTCAGGTTTCGCACGATCGCCATGATGCGGTCGCTCTCTTTGACGCGTAGCTCGGCCGCGTCTTGAATGGTCAAGCCGCCCTCGACCTGCGTCCCGACAACGGCCAGCAGCGGCAGCTCGTCAATCAACTGCGGGATAAGCGGGCCGCGCAGGACGAGTTTCGGGCCGGGATCATCGACGGCGGTCGCCGCCCCCAGGCCCGCGCCGCATGGTACGCGCACCGTTCCTACGGGTTCGTAGCACTCCTCGCGCTCTTCCTCAATCCAGACCGGGGCCCCTAGCTCCCGAAGCGTGCGAAGAGCCTGGCAGCGCGTCGGATTCAGCCCGACGCCTTCGATCTCCAGTTCCGAGCCGGGCAGCAGAGCGGCCGCCGCGACAAAGAAGACCGCCGACGAGATGTCTCCAGGGATACTGACATCGCGCGCTTTAAAGCTCGCGGGGCCTTCGACCGCAAGGGCTTCGTAGACGCCACGGCCGTCTCGTCTACGCTCGGTTTCCAGAGGGACGCCGAACCAGCGCAGCAGGCGCTCCGTATGATCGCGCGTAGGGCCTCCCTGTTCGATCACCTCCGTGCGCCCCTCTGCGTTGAGGCCGGCTAGCAGGACGCAGGACTTGACCTGCGCGCTTGCGACCGCCATCAGGTAAGTGATGGGCGTAAGCGGCCTGCGACCCACGATATGTAAGGGCGCTCGCCCCCCGGCGT
>DASQYE010000037.1:0-9274 GCA_035639355.1 Pyrinomonadaceae bacterium | reverse complement strand
GCCTTCACTTTTCGATACCGTGACAGCTCGCGCCTCGGTCAGTTTGATGCAGCCTGTCGGAAACGAGTTCGATGTCTTCAGACGCGCGCCCCGTCGTGAGATCACGTCTACGCCTGCGCTATGCGCTCTTTGCGCTGGCCGGGGCCATCGCGCTCGGCTCTATTGGATTTCACCTGATCGAAGGCTGGTCGCTCTCCGAGAGCCTTTACATGACGGTGCAGACGGTGACGACCGTGGGCTACGGCGACATGCCGCCCCGGACGGGCGGGGGGCGCGCCTTCGCCACTATCTTCATGATTATAGGCGTCGGCACGGTCGCCTACGCGCTCTCTAGCACGGTTCAAACCATCGTCCAGTCGGAGATCATAGCCACCTTCGGAGAGCGTCGTCGTCATCGCGAGATGAGCAAACTGCGAAATCATTTTATAATCTGCGGAGTGGGCCGCGTCGGCTCGCGCATCGTTCGAGAGATGCAGCGAACGAGCGTGCTCTTTATCGCCATCGAGAGCAACGCCGAGAGGGCCTCGGCTTTGACGGGAAGCGGCGCGCACGTGCTGGTGCGCGATGCGACGCTCGAAGAGACACTGCGCGAGGCGGGCGTCGAGCGGGCTGCGGGACTCGCGGCCTGCCTGCCCGACGATGCGGATAATGTTTACGTCGTGCTCACGGCGCGCGACCTGAACCGCGATCTGCACATAGTGGCGCGCGCCGTCGAAGAGCAGGCCGAGCCGAAGCTGCTCAAGGCGGGCGCGAACCGGGTGGTAGCGCCGACCATCATCGGCAGCCATCGCATGGCCCAGGCATTAATGAAGCCGGCGCTGGCCGACTTTATGGACTCGATCACGGCGGAGAATCTTGATCTGGGGTTTGAACAACTCGAAATCGAGCCCGATTCACCCTACGTCGGTCATGAGCTTCGCCACACGAACATTCGCTCCGAGCTTGATATCGTAATCATCGCCATACGTCGTCGCGGCGGCGAGATGATCTTCAATCCCTCGGGCGAGGCGACGATCCAGGCGGGCGATGTGCTGATCGCCATCGGTCGCGCGGACTCGCTCGCTTTGTTCATCGATCAGGCGCGCGGCAGGAAACGGCTCTAAAGGTCTTGGAAGGCCGGAGCAGCGATCTCCATGCCCGTCGTGCGTAGACCGGGGCCGCTAGCGGCGGCCCTTAACCGGGATGTTTAAGACTTGAGAATTCTAGTTACAGGCGGCAGCGGTTATCTCGGCACGCACGTCCGCCGTTTCTTCGACGCCGATGATTTCTCGCGCCGCTCGAATCTAGACCTGCTCAACCCGCTCGATGCGAAGCTCATAGGCCGCTACGACGTGGTGATACACCTGGCCGCGCACCTTGATAAAGACCGTGCCGCAGCCGAGAGCTGCTTTCGCACCAACGCCGAAGGCACTGCCAACGTAGTCCGCAACATGCAGCCCGGCTCCGTCCTGATCTACGCTTCGACGAAAGATGTCTACGGCGAGCACGCGAGCGCTTACGCGGAAGTCCCTGAAACGTGCAGCACCTCTTACTGCGGCCAGTCGGCGCTCGAATGGTCTAAGCTGATGGGCGAGCACTACGTCCATTATTACGCGGAGGGGCGAAACATACGAACCTGTATTTTTCGCCTGTCGAGCGTCTACGCGCGACCCTCTGAGGATAACGAGTCCGGATTCGTGACGCACTACGTCGAAGCGGTCAAGCGCGGCTTGCCCATCGCCCTGCCCCTAGACGGCTCGCCCGTGCGCGACATTCTTCACGTAGACGATTTCTCGCGCGCCTGCCGCGCCTTTATAGATTCACCGCGCTCGCGCGGACTGTATAATCTCGGCGGGGGACGCAATAATTCCATGAGGCTGCGCGAGATCGTCTCGACGGTCGGGCGCATGATCGAGCGCGAGCCTGTGATCGACCGCGAGGCGCGACTGCCGCCGCCCGTGCCCGTCAACTACGTCTCCGATCTCACGCGCGTGCGCGAAGAGCTGGACTGGGAGCCCAGGATAGACATCGAAGAAGGATTGCGGAGTTTGTTGTGAGAGAAGGCTCGATTGAGCGGGAAGCGATCAAGCGCGTCGTCGTGCGCGGGACGAACTGGGTGGGCGACGCCGTCATTACCACGCCTGCGCTGCGCGAGCTGCGGCGCGTGTTGCCCCGCGCTCACATCACGCTCGCCACGCGATCGCGGGCCAGGGGGCTTTTCGCCGATGCCGATTTCATAGATGACCTGCTCGTGTATGATCGCGGCCCGCGCGACCTGGGCGCTCTGGTGCGCCAGATTAGGGAATGGCGGCGGCGGCGCTTCGACGCGGCTGTGCTTTTCCAGAATGCGTTTGAGGCCGCGCTCCTGGCCCGCGCCGCGCGCGTGCCCATACGCCTGGGCTACGCGACCGACTCGCGAGGCCCGCTCCTGACACACCCGCTCGACGTGCCCCGTTGGCGCGCAGGGCGTCACGAGGTCTTCTACTATCTAAACATCGTCGCCGAGCTTGAAAAGCGTCTCGACGCAGGGTCTAGCATTCTCGAACGCGAGCCGCTATTGGCGCTCAGCGTCTCGGAGAAGCGACGACGAGAGGCGCGCGAGCTGTTGCGCGCGGCGGGCGCAAGCGCGGGCGACCGTCCTCTCGTAGCGCTCTGTCCGGGGTCAACCAACAGTCGCGCGAAGCGCTGGCCCGCCGAACGCTATGCTGCGCTCGCCGATTTTTTGATCGAACGGGCGGGGGCCGATGTGGCGCTCATAGGCGCGCGCGATGAAGAGGATGTTTCGCGCGAGGTCGCCGGTTTGATGCGTCATCGCCCCCTGATGCTCACGGGCCGCACGGAGCTTGCGGAGGCGGTCGCCGTCCTGAGCCTGACGGATGTCCTCGTCACCAACGACACGGGCCCTGCGCACATCGCCGCCGCGCTCGCCCTGCCCACGCTCGTCATCTTCGGCCCGACCATTCCGACCACTACAGCGCCCTTCTCTCGCGCGGCCGAGATCATCCGCCGTCCGCCCGATTGCGCGCCCTGTATGCTGCGCGATTGCCCTATAGACCACCGCTGCATGACGGCCATCACGCCCGAAGAGGTTTCGAGCCGCGCCCTCGTCATGCTGGAGCGCCGTTACGTGGCGGAGATTAAAGGATGAAACGTCGCGCGGTCTTCATGGATCGGGACGGGACGATCTCTGAGGAGGTCGGCTACGTCAATCATCCGGCGCGTTATCGCGTCTTTCCGTATTCGGCAGAGGCCGTGCGGCGGCTTAACGAAGCGGGCTGGCTCGCCATACTGGTGACGAACCAGGCGGGCGTGGCGCGCGGCTACTTTACGGAGGATATGATCGGCGCGGTGCACGGCGCGCTTGAAGCCGAACTCGGGCGCGGGCGTGCGCGGCTCGACGCGATCTATTATTGCGCTCATCATCCGTCTGTGGGCGAACCTCCCTATCGACTGGATTGCGATTGCCGCAAGCCCAGGCCCGGCCTGATTCGTCGCGCGGCTGAGGATTTCGATCTTGATCTATCGCAAAGCTGGATGATCGGCGACCGCTACAGCGACGTGGAGTTGGCACGCAACGCCGGCGTGCGCTCCGCCTTCGTGCTGAGCGGCTACGGGCGCGGAGAATTGGAATATCAACGCCGGAACTGGAAGAGCGAGCCAGACCTGATCGCCGAGGATTTGCTCGAAGCGGTCAGGAAGATAATAAGTACGGCGACGAGCGGCGAGTGACGAGAGAAGGGGCGCGACTTTAGCCGCCGTATCCGGTTGTTGATTCCTCGCAGGATGTGAAGGAGAAAACCTGAGTGGGCCCTGAGCCGGAAGAGCAGACCGGGCGGCTGAAGACGATCATCAGCCGCTTTTCCGAACGTCGCATAGTGGTGGTCGGCGACGCGGTCGCAGACCGTTTTCTATACGGCGAGATCAGCCGCGTCTCGCGCGAAGCGCCCGTGCTCATTCTCAGGCACGAACGGACGGAGACGACGCCCGGCGGGGCCGCCAACTGCGCTGCCAACCTCGCCGCGCTCGGCGCACAGGTCGCGCTCGTCGCCCTGGTCGGCGAAGACGAGGCGGGCTTTGCGCTCCTGGATAAGCTCAGCGCGGGCGGCGTAGAGTGTCGCAGCGTCGTCAAGTCTTCCAGCGTCCAGACGACGACCAAGGTGCGCGTGCTCGCCGGTCAGCTACATTCGACGCGCCAGCAGGTGATACGCGTTGATTACGAGGGCGAGCCGCTTTCCGACGAGGGCTTGCGAAGCGCTTTGCGCGCTCGCCTTGAGGCGGAAGCCGAGACCGCCGATGCCCTGATTATCTCGGATTACAATTACGGCGTGGCCGATGCGTCGATGGCGGAGGCCGTGCGCGCGTGCGCCGCCGGACGAAGCATCCCGGTGCTGGTTGATTCGCGCTTTCGTCTCTCTGAATTTCAAGGCTTCACTTCCGCCACGCCGAACGAGGACGAGGTCGAGCAGCTGCTCGGCATGAAACACGCGGGCGTCGAGGGCCTGGAAGCGGCGGGCATGGAATTGCGAGCGCGACTGGGCTACAGGGCGCTTCTCATCACGCGCGGCAATCACGGCATGATGCTGCTCGAAGAGGGCGCGCCGCCCCTGCACATAGAGGCCGTCGGGGCCATCGAGCCCGTAGACGTGACCGGAGCCGGCGATACCGTCATCGCCACCTTTACGCTCGCGCTCGCCTCAGGCGCGAGCGTAAAGGATGCCGCGCGCCTTGCTAATCATGCTGGCGGCCTCGTCGTTATGAAGCGCGGCACGGCCTCCGTCACTCCTTCGGAGCTTCAATCCTCCGTGCTTCGATGGCAGAAGACCGGCGCGTAGCTGGAAGAACCAGAGGCGCGCCAAAGGCCCGTCGAAGCGGCCAGGCAGATTGATTCAACGGGAGCGGTTTTGTTATGACCGGCGAGCAACCGATGGCACACGCCGCATCGCGTATCCTTGACCGCAATCGACTGATCGCCCGCGTGGCGATTGCGCGGCGGGCCGGCGCACGCATAGTCCTCGCCAACGGCTGCTTCGACATTCTGCACGTAGGGCATGTGCGCTATCTGGAGGGAGCACGCGCCCTGGGCGACCTGCTTGTGGTCGGGATCAACTCGGACGAGCAGGTGCGCGCGCTAAAGGGCGAGGGCCGCCCGCTCATTCCAGAGCGCGAGCGCGCCGAGATCATAGCCGCCCTGCGCGCCGTAGATTTCGTGACGATCTTCCAGGAGGCGACGGTCGAGGCGCTGCTGCGCGCCATCCGCCCCGAAATTCACGCCAAGGGCACGGATTATACGGAGGACTCTGTTCCCGAACGCGATGTGGTACGATCTTACGGCGGCCGCGTGGCGATTGTCGGCGACCCCAAAGATCATTCCACGTCCGAGATGATCTCGCAGCTAGGGGGAAGCGGACGGGAAGCGGGTTGATCGAGCGCCGCGCCCGCCTCGCACGGGTTGAAATGAACATGAGCAAGAGACGCTTTCTTTATCATGCAGCTTCTAAGCGCAGCTTTGGCCTCCCGCTGATGCTGCCCCTAAGCGTCGCTTTCGTCATCCTCTTCGTCATCCTCCCGTCGAGCGGCGCGGCGAACACTTGCGTCCCAGCAGGGGCCCAACAGTTCGACCCGGAGGGAGAGTTTAATGTCGAGGGAGAACCCCCTGGGGGGCTTTCCGAGGTCAGCACGATTGAGCTTCTACGAGATGCCAGGCGTAGTTTTCTTAACCCGCACGCGGGAGTCTATACGACAGCGGGCGTGACTTACAGGTTCAAGACCGTGAACGTGACCCGCGAGAAGTTCACCTTTGAGACGGTCGCCATTGCCGGGATCAGCTACAGTTTCACGGGCCGTTTCCTGCGGGGCGGCGTCTATGCCGAGATGAACTCCGATCAATGGGGCAAGCCCATTCTGGCGGGCCGTCTGACCAAGCAACGGGGCGGGCGCAAAGTAGCCCGAGCCAATCTGAAGTTCAGCTATTTCGGCGGAACGTGAAAGGCAGTTACAAGTAACTCGGTGACTCGGTGACAAGCCTGACAAAAAGCTTTTAACTCGTCACTTGTCACTTGTCACCGAGTCACTGCTTTATGATGCGTATTCTGATCGTCAAGCTTGGCAGCATAGGCGACATCGTCCACACGCTCCCGTCGCTGTGGGCGATCAGGCGCGGCCTCGCGGACGCGGAAATCTCCTGGGTCGTCGAGCGTCGGGCAGCCGAGATACTGAGGGACAACCCCGTGCTGGATCGTCTCATCGAAGTGGACACGAAGGCACTGAGGCGCTGGCCGATGTCTGGGGAGACGCTGCTGGCACCGCGTCAGCAGTTACGTCGTCTACGCGCCTCATCCTTCGATATAGCTCTCGATTTCCAGGGACTTCTCAAATCAGCAGCCATCGCCAGACTCGCCCGCGCCCGCCTCTCCTACGGCTTCGCGCGCGAAGCTTTGCGCGAGCCCGCGAGCCGTTTCCTTCTGACTAAAACGGTCGGCATTCCTCCGCGCACACACGTCATCTATAAAAATTTGCGGCTCGTCGCCGAAGCGCTCGGCCTAGAGGTCTCCGTGCGACCGGAGGAGCTGGAATTCCCGATCGCCGTCGGGCCTGAGCACGAGCGCGAGGCGGCGCGGGCGGCCCTGGGGGCCGAGTCAGGATACGCGATCTTGAATCCGGGCGGCGGGTGGCCTACCAAGCTTTGGAGCGCCGAGCGGTTCGGCGCGCTGGCCGACCGCCTGTGGACGGATCACGGCCTTCGCTCGCTCGTCACCTACGGGCCGGGCGAGAGTGAGCTGGCCGAGCGTGTGCTGGCCGCAAGCCGCTCGGGCCGTGCGCGCGCCGTCAGCCTCTCGCTCAAAGGTTTTTATGCGCTGGCGAAGGCGGAAGCGGCGCGCATTTACGTGGGCGGCGATACGGGGCCGACGCACTTGGCGGTCGCCGCCGGCACGCCCGTCGTCGGCCTCTTCGGGCCGACTGAGTGGTGGCGCAACGGCAGCCCCCGACCCGAAGACATCTGCATAGAGCGCAACGACATCGGATGCCGCACGGATTGTCACCGCCGCTCGTGCTCCGAATGGGTCTGCATGGACATAGAGGTCGAGCGCGTGCTCGGGGCCGTGGGCGAAAGACTGCGTCGCGCCCGAAGGGCAGGGATTTTGGAGACGACCGTTGGCGCGTAGGGGCGGGACATGGATGCAGCGTTGGCGCGTACCGCTGGGCTTTTTGTGCGGCGCGCTTTTCGTCCTGTTCGCGCGCCCGCGCCCACAGACGCTCGCCGTCGGCGGCGTGATCGCGCTCTTAGGGCTGGCCTTGCGAGCCTGGGCCGCCGGTCATATCAGAAAGAATGCGGAGCTTGCGACCTCCGGCCCCTACGCTCACACGCGCAATCCTCTCTACCTGGGCAGCTTTTTACTCGGCATAGGCTTCACGGTCGCTTCCGGGCGGCCCATCCTCGGGCTGCTCTTCGCGGCGCTCTTTCTGGGCATCTATTTGCCCGTCATGCGCGTCGAAGCAGCGACGCTCGACGGATTGTTCGGCGAAGATTACAAGCGTTATTCCAACGCAGTCCCCCTCTTTCTGCCGCGTCCCCTCCCCTACAGAGACGCGGGCGCGACCGCAACTAAATTCGATGCGAGCCTGTACCTGCGTTACCGCGAATATAGAGCCGCCCTCGGGCTGGTGCTGGCCTGGAGCTTGTTGGCCCTGAAAGCAGTTTTTGTGAAATGATTTTTCCGAAGCAACGCCGTAAGTATTCAATCCTGGTGGCTCTTCTGCTTTTATGTGCGACGCTGGTGCCGGTCGGCGCAAGAAGCGGCGCGGGCGACGGCAGCAGCCGTTCGGAGGATTTGGCCGTCGCGCTCCCCTTCGGGCCTTCGGAAGAGCTGGTCTACGAGGGCAAGTTCACTAAAGCTCTGTTTCGCGGCATAGACATCGCCGACCTGCGCTTTACGGCCGCTTTGGAACCGGCCGGCGCGACCGCCAGGCCGCAGGAGCGCGGCGCTGCGAAAAGCCTGCGCCTGACCGTTGACGCCGTCTCGAAGGGTTTGCTGAGCAAGCTGTTCGGCCTTCGCTTTCGCCAGCATATAGAATCCAAGGTTGATCCCGTTTCTTTCGCCGTGCTGCAAACCACCAAGCTGGACGAGCAGGGCAACAGGCGGCGCACGAGCGAAGCGGTCTTCGATCGCGCGGCCGGCAAGGTAGTCTGGACGGAGCGCGACCCGAATAATCCGGCCCAGGAGCCGCGCGTCATCTCGTCCAACTTCAGCGGCGCGGTGCAAGACTTGGCCTCAATCTTCTACTTTCTACGCACGCAGCCGCTCGCGCCCGGCCGAAGTTTTGAGATCACCATCAGCGATTCGGGGCGCGTCTATCGCGTTCCCGTCCACGTCGTCGAGAAGAAGACTATGAAAACCGTGCTCGGCAAAGTATCCGTCTTGAGGGTCGAGCCGGAAGTGTTCGGCGAGGGGCGACTGGTACGAGGGCGCGGTAAGATGTCTATCTGGTTTACGGACGACGCGCGCCGTATACCGGTGCGCGCCAGCATCAGCAACGAGATGGGCACGCTCGACATCAAGCTCAAGAGCATCAACGGCGGCGCGAAAACTTGAATCCGGTGCCGGTTCTGCCCTGGCTCAGGTACAAATTTATATCTCTCTCTGCTTCCAAGCTTGCCTGAAAAGCTCGGTCACACGAATCCGGGCCTCATTCGGTCAATGAATAGATTCATGTCGAGCGCCGCGAGTACTCAGACGCCTCTCGTCATCGGTCACAGGGGAGCTTCGGCGGTCGCGCCCGAGAATACTCTTGTCTCGTTTGAGCGGGCCATGAGCGATGGCGCGGACGGCATCGAATTCGATGTCAGGCTGGCGCGCGACCGCGTCGCGGTCGTAATTCACGACGCGACTTTGCGCCGCACAGGGCTCAGGGCGGGCGAGGTCTCAAGCCTCTCATCGAGCGAGCTTGGCCAGATAGATGTCGGGACGTGGTTCAACCTGCGGCACCCTTCGAACGCTCAAACGTCCTACGCCGAGGCCCGTGTGCCGACGCTCGCCGAGGTCTTCGAGTTGTTCAAGGGGCGCGACGCGACGCTCTATGTCGAGATGAAGTGCGAGTTGAATGAGGGACGCGCGCTCGCCTCGGAGGTGGCCCGGCAGGTTCGGGCCCGCTCGCTCGTCGAGCGAGTAGTCGTCGAAAGCTTCAATCACGATTCAATCCTTGAGATCAAGCGCATAGATTCTTCCATACGAACGGCGGCGCTCTTCCAGCCCAGGCTCGCGCGCCCCTTTCCTTCCATGCGAAGGATGATCGCGCG
>DASQYE010000036.1:0-4516 GCA_035639355.1 Pyrinomonadaceae bacterium | reverse complement strand
CGCCTCCGCGCCCGGCACGTCGCGGTACTCCTGAAAAAGCTTCTCTAAGTACCAGCAGCCGATCTGTATATTGCGCTCTGGATCGCGCAGAGCGTTCTGCGGGTCGCGCCCCATCTGCCGCTCCAGATCGCGCATCCCCGTCTCTGCGGCCCACTCGCGGCCAACCGTCGGCGTCACCTGCATCAATCCTATCTCGCCGTCCGCGCCCACCATCCAGGGACGAAAATAGGTCTCTTCGTAGATGACAGACCAGACCAGATCGGGGTCGAGACGGTAGATGGCGGCCTGGCGCGCGATCAAAGCGTCGTAGCGATGAATCCAGTACTGGTTGAAATAGTAAGCGCCGACGGCACAGAGGACAAGAAGGATGAGAAGGATTGGAACGGCGCGTTTCATCTAAAGTCAGGGGGTAACAGGGAGTCCGGCGGCTGGAAGTTCAAGTACCGGGCTCCAGCTTCCAGCTTCCAGACTTTAAATCTCGCATTAGTTTTGACGTTTCAAGGAGGCCCAGAACCGGGCCGTCGCGTAGGCGCGATCGACGCCCTCGTAGCGCGAGCGCAAAGCGCGCTCGTCCAGAACGTGGCCCTGCAACCAGACTTCGGCCGTCAGCGTCGCGCCAACCTTAAGCGCGCCGCCACGAAGCGCGCGCCGATTGATGAGCACCTCCAGCTTGAGCCGTTCGAGGTCCAGGTAGACCCAGTAAAGCTCGCTGCCGGAGAGTGGATTCTTGAGCGGCTTGAAAGCGATGACGCGGCCCGTCAGGCTCCAATCGTTCTCGTGCGCGGCGCGCGACGGCGCACATTTTTCCAGGGGCTGCCAGCGCGCCCTGGCCGGACGCTCGCACACGCGCGCGCGATAGGCCAGCCCGCACAGGCCCACGTGAAGCTCCTGCGCGCGGAAACCTGCGACGCCGACCTCCGTCAGGTTCTGTAGCTCGAAAAGAACCTCCGTATCCGCGCCGTCCGCATAGCCGTGTATGACGGCCTCTCCCTCCTCGTCGTACTCGGTCAGAGCCCAGGGACTGATGCGCTGCGTGTAACGCGCGCGAAAGCCGGGGCGGCAATCGGCGTAAAAGATGTCGCCGGTCCCGGACTCGTAGAGCACAGTCCAGACCTCCAGCCCCTCGCCCAATTTCCAGCAGCGGCCATGTAGCACAGCCCCCCGCCGCGTCAATTGCGTCGGCTCCCCCTGATCGCCCGCGCGTTCGGCCAGATAGTTGAAGGCTTTCTCGCTCGGAACTTCCAACCCGATTGTCTCAAACGTTACGTCCATAAAAATTCAGAGACTAGATGTCAGATGTCAGGTGCCAGTGTAGCGCATTAACCGGCATCCGACACCAGGTATCCAACCGTCTTATCGCGCGGCGCGTTTGCGGCGTCCGCGCAAGGGCGTTTCCGGGGCCGCCGCCTCGTCGGCGCGCGGCGCGCGACTTTTGTAGCCACGGATATTTCGCTCAGACCCGTGCGACGGGCGAACGCCCGAACGCACCATCTCCGTAAAGAGGTCTACGTCGTAGTCTGCCTCGCGCGACATCTCCTCGCGAATCGCGTGCAGCATCTCAAGAAATCTTGGCTTCCGATACATAAAATGCAGTGATGAGTGACGAGTGGCAAGTGACGAGCAAAAGAACAAGTCTTTAACTCGTCACTTGTCACTCGTCACTTGTAACTGTCCTCTCTGTCGCTTCCGAAACTAGAAACTCCGGCGTGACGATCATCGGCACGAAAAACCCTGCGGCCGTATTGAAGAGGCGAATGCGCGCCTGGCGTCGCACGTTCGCCAGATGACCGAAGTTCCAAGTGACTAAATAATCTATTTTGTGAAATGAGGCAACGGCGACGTGGAGCGCATCGGCTATGTACTTGCGATGAAAGATGCCGCGCGCTATGTAGCCTTCGGCCAGTATGGCCGCCTCCTCCACTAGCTCTACTTCTTCGAGCGATTGCACGAGCTTCAAGTAGCCCGTGCGATGCGGCTCGGGCACGCGCTCAAGCTCGCGCGCCACCAGCGGTGAAACCACTGCGCGATATTCCGGCAGCTCGTGCTCCCACCAGCGTATCGTCAGGTCGCGACGAAAAGGCTCGCCGTTGTCCAGGTAAGCGCCGATGACGGAGGTTTCCAGGTAAAGGCTTTGCTTCATGGCTGGCCCGTCCCTATGTCGAGTCGAGTCGGCTCCGTCACGACCGGGCTGTTCCCCAAAGGTTCGAGTCGCACGATGCCCTTTTGAAAATCGAAGATGAGGCGAAAGTGGCGCAGGAAATTCCCGCCGATGATTCCCGTCTGCTCGAATCCGGCGGTCTCGTTGATGGGCTCCATATCCAGCACCGCCGCCGAAAGCTTTTCGCGCACGTAGGAGCCGAAGGAGACGCGCGGCAGTTCCAGCAGCTTGACGTTTTCGGCGACCCCGGCCGAGCCGTAAATGTGCAGGCGCACGTTCTTGGCGAAACGCGTCAGGTCTTCACGCTCTGCCAGTTTCTGTGAGACGACAGACACGGTCGCGCCCGTGTCGATGATGAAGTTGAGCGGCTTCTCGACACTGTCTATCAGAACTTCGCCGCTCAAAAATCCGCCGGAGGTAGTACGCATGGGAAGCTCTATGCCGGGCGGCTGCGGGGAGCCGGCGGGCAGGCGCTGGCGCGAAAGCGTGAGCCTTCGCACTCCGTAGTCAACCGTGGTCAGATACTTAGAGATCACGGAGAGGCCGATGTAGCCGTCAACCTTTAGCTTGTCGTTGTAGAAGCGTCGAATGTAGACCGGCACATTCGACAGGCGCACATCGCCTATCACCATCGATTGAAGAAACCCATAGACTATGTCGAAGCGACCGCCGCCGCCGATGGCGCGCGCCATGCCGCCGCGCGCGACGGGGCGCAGCCCCAGGCGCTGCGCCGTCTCCTGCGAGATGACGGACATGCCCGAGCCCGTATCGAGCACGAAGCGCAAAGGCTCCTTCCCGTCGTTGACGTAGACGAGCAGAGAGGGGCGATTGTCTGTAAGCTCGAAGGGAATCTCAGTGCGACTGGCACCGCTGTTGACGTAGAGCGTGCTTTGCTCGCCCAGGTAGCGAAGAAAATCTATGAGCCCGCGAATACGCGCGCGGCGGTCGGCGTCCGTCTTGGGCGCGATCGATAGAAAGCGCTCGTAAGCCTCGGCAGCCTCTTTATAATGTTCGGTTCGCGCCGATGCCTGCGCCAGGCTAAAGACATAATCCGGCTCGTTCGGGTCCAGGAACATGGCGCGGCGCAATCCCATCAGGCTGGCGCTCGCACGGTTCTCGTAGAAGTCGATCATGGCGAGCCCCGCAATCGCCAGCGCCTCGTTGTCTTTCAAGCTGAGCGCCGTGCGGAACTCCTCGACCGATAGACTAAAGTCGCCCGACGCCAGCACCACCGCCCCCAGCAGCGCGTGTGCGCGCGCCGACAGCGGGTCGCTCGCCAACACCCGCGCGGCGTGATCGTAGGCGTCCACCAACTCCCTTTTCTTGTAAAGCGTAAAGCTCAGACCGAGGCGCGCATCCTTGTCGCGCGCATTTTTGGCGAGCAGCTCGCGGAACAACCTTTCCGCTTCCTCGAACTCGCCTTCGCGCAATGCGCGCACGGCGCGCTCGCGCGCTTTGTCCGTCGCCTCGACGTGAGTGACCGCACCCGCGCATGCGATGAGGACGGCGGCCAGACACGCTGCCGCCGCACATCGCGCTACTCTATTCGTTTGCAGATTCAGCATGGGGGAACACCTCTAAAGGGATGAAGGCGGAGGGATGAGGGATGAAAAGAACAATTCATCAATTTGAATACTTTTCTTATTCATCCCTCATCCTTCATCCCTTACTTCAAGATTTCTCCGGTCTTCATGGACCAGAGCACCAGGTCAAGCTCGTCGAAATCTATGCCCGCGTCGAGGGCGAATCGGCGCAGCTGCTCTTCCGTCCTCAGATACCGATCGCGCGTCGCGGGAGGCTGCGGCGACTCTATGACGCCAAGCTCGGCCAGGCTGCGCAAGATATGCTTGTCGAGAATGGCATAGCCGCCGAAGCCCACGTTGCGAAGGAAGTGGCTCGCTTCCTTGTAGCCAAGTCCTTTGATGCGCCGCTCGCGCGCTAGCCAGTCGCGGCGGGCGAGCGGGTCTGCGAAGCCCAGGAGCCGATCGCGCAGGCGCATTCCGCAGTCTTCCCGCAAGTAGTCGCGCGTCGTTACAATATAGCCGGGGCGCGCCGCCGGGTAGCGATGAGCGCGAGCTTCCGTAAGGGCCCGCGTCATCTCTTCGCGCGTGCCTTCAAATAACAGGTGGCGGATCGCCTCGACCGCTTTGAGGCCCATGCGGGCCGACGCCCCGGCGGTGAAGATGCAATAGACCAGCTCTTCCCACAGCCGCGCATCAGTCCCAGTCTCCCACACGCTGCGAAACTCCGCGAGCCGCGCTTCGATCTCCCGGCGTCGCGCCTGGTGCGTCGCACGCACATCTTCGATTGTCACAGGTCTGTGGTCTTGTCGCACGAAGCTTACAGTCAACGTCAGGA
>DASQYE010000035.1:0-4433 GCA_035639355.1 Pyrinomonadaceae bacterium | reverse complement strand
GAAAACCAGCTTGAGAGAGGTGCTAACGATGTTTCGGAAAATTATCGCCACTGCTCCGACGTGGATTACTGTGCCCGTCCGCATCGCCCTGGGTATCATCTTCATCGCGCACGGAGCACAGAAAGTGTTCGGCTACTGGGGAGGCCCCGGCTTTAACACCATCATGCAATTCCCCCCGCCGTTTGCCTTTATGCGTCCCGGCTGGCTGTGGATGGCCGCCGCCTCCTTCGCGGAGTTGATCGGCGGCATACTTGTGCTCGCAGGTTTGCTCACGCGCGTGGGCGCGTTTTTGATCGCCTGCGTGATGCTCACCGCGATGCTCGGCGTCCACTGGGGCTCATTCTTTATAAACAATCGCGGGATAGAATTTACGCTCGCGCTGCTCGGGATGGCGATGGCGCTAATCCTTGCGGGCGGCGGTCAGGCTTCTGTCGATAGGCTGCTGATGAATACGAGCGGCAGAAGGAGATAAGAAAACAGTGACAAGTGACGAGTGACAAGAAAAGACTTTGTCCGGGCTCGTCACTCGTCACCGAGTCACTCATCACTGCTTTTATGCGACGTTCTCCGCTGCTGGTCATCTTCATCACGGTCTTCATAGACCTGGTCGGGTTCGGCATAGTCATCCCCGTCCTGCCCTTTTACGTCGAGGGGACTCGGTTCAACGCGACGCCGCGCGCCGTCGGGCTGCTGTTCGCTTCATACTCGATCATGCAGCTGCTGTTTACGCCGATACTGGGAAGGCTGTCGGACAAGTATGGACGCAGGCCCGTACTGTTTCTGAGCCTGCTGGGGACGAGCCTGGGTTTTCTGATTATGGGTTTCGCGACGACGCTGTGGATGCTCTTTGCGGGCCGCATCATAGACGGCATTACGGGCGGCAACATCTCTACGGCGCAGGCTTATATAGCAGATGTGACGACGCCCGAGAATCGCGCGAAGGGAATGGGCATGGTCGGCGCGGCCTTCGGCTTAGGATTCATCTTCGGCCCGGCCATCGGCGGCATACTGAGCCGCTGGGGCATCAACATTCCTTTCCTGTTTGCCGCCGCGCTGGCCTTCGCCAATGCCATCCTTCTCTACTTCACGCTGCCGGAAACGGTGACGCCCGATCACCCGGCGCGAGCCTCGGCGGCCGTGGGCCGCTGGTCACAGCTACTGCGGGCGCTTCGGCAATCCAGGCTCGCCTACGTCCTCTCGATATATTTCCTGTTTATCGTCGCCTTCTCGATCATGACGGCCTCGTTCGCGCTCTTTACGATGTATCGCTTCGGCTACGACGCGCACGATACGGGCTGGCTGTTCGTTTTCGTAGGGCTCATAGGGGCGATCATACAGGGCGGGCTGATCGGGCGTCTGGTCAAGCGCTTCGGCGAGCTGCCGCTGGTCGTCGCGGGCGCGCTCCTTTTTGCGACGAGCCTCTTCGTGATTCCCTTTACGGGCCCGCACACGGGCCTCTTGACCCTTCTGCTGGTCGGCGGGACTTTCGCCGTCGGCAACTCGCTCTCGACTCCGACGTTGACGGGACTCGCCTCGAAGAGCGTCGGGCGCGGGGAACAGGGCGGTGTGCTTGGCGTCACGCAGTCGGTCGCGAGTCTAGCCCGCACGGTTGGCCCACTAGTCTCTTCCGCACTGATCTACAGCGCCGTCGAGACCTACGGGGCCGACCGTAAGATTCATCACATGAGCGATCACAGCCTTCGCGTCACCTTCTGGACAGCCGCCGCCATCATGTTCGCAGCCCTCCTGCTCACGATCTATTTCGCTCGCACGCACGCCGCCGATTACCGTGTGGAAGGCCGCGTCTCGGAGGCCAGGGGTTAGCGAGCCGCCTCGCGCTGGCTACCAGATGGATGGAAGCGCCGCTTCGTCGAATTCGGCCGTCCCCCCGTCGGGCAGGATATGAAGTATGCGCGCGCCGCGCGCCCTCAGGGGCACGGAGAGCAGCCCGACGCGATGACAGTTGGCGCGCGGCTGCCTGTGAGCGGTGAGCGGCTGCGATTCCGAGCACATGATCGAGACGCGCATCTCCGCGCCAAGCTCCATGATGCGTTCCAGCCCGCGCGCAAGCTCAAGGGGAGGCGCAATCACTTTGCCGCCACATTCGGGCAGGTGCTCGTAGCCGATTCCCTCCTCGCGCAACAACTCTTCGAGCACGCGCCCGTTGTACTGAGGCCAACGCGAGCGCGCCGCGCTCCGCACGTCGCAGACGAAAGCTATCTCGTGCCGTCGCAGCAGCTCAAGAAAATAGGCGAATGGATGGCGACCATGACCGATGGTGTAGATGGTAGTTCGCATAAACTAAGGATGAAGGCGAAAAGATAAAGGATGAAGGCTGCAAGGATGAAGGCGGAAGTAAAAGCATTCAAGAGGTGGAAGCATTCCTTTCATCCTTGCGGCCTTCTGCCTTCATCCTCGCCTTTCTTGCGCCGCGCAAGCTCGGCCCGCAGGTCGTCGATCGTCAGCTCGACGAGCCTCGGGCCGGTGAACATCTCGTCGTCGGTCACTTCCATGACGGCGAAGGGCGGCGGCGTGAAATCCCTCATCTCCTCATCGGTCTCAAAATTGGTCTTTGCGAGGACGAGCCCCCAGAGCGCGCCCAGAAATATGTCTATCGAGTAGGCGCGTCCCCCTTGCTCGAACGGGTAACGATTCTTGCGAATCTCGTTGCCCTCGAAGACGGAGAGCACTTCGTACTCGGCGGGCGACAGGTAGAGGCTTGTAATCACAGTGCGAGAGTAATCCTGCGGGTCGGGTGCGTACTTCTGCGTCAGCTTCCAGACGCGCTCTCTCGTGCGGGGCACGCGCACGCGGCGCAGGCGCAGCCGCGTCGCCGTGATGTAATTGTCCGTGAGCTGTATGTGCTCGCTGGCGCGCGTCAGCGGCGGTGGAAGGTCTCGCAATAGAAAACGGCGCTCGCGCTCTATGCGGGCGTACTTGCTCATAAGAAAGCAGTGATTAGTGACGAGTGACAAGTGACGAGTTAAAGACTTGTTCGCGGCTTGTCACTCGTCACTTGTCACTCGTCACTGCTTTTAAGCTACCAGTTCTTCTTCACGCTCGCCGAGGTATTCTTCGGGAGCGACGATGTGCCCGGCGATGGCCGAGGCGGCGACGACGTAGGGCGAGGCCAGGTACATCTGGCCGGGGCCGCTGCGTCCGGGGAAGTTGCGATTCTGTGCGCTGACGACCACCTGATCGGGCGAACTGGAAGCGCCCGGCCCCGCCTTGATGCAAGCGCCGCAGCTGGGGTCTATAAGTTGCGCCCCGGCGCGCTCGAAGATTTCTATGTAGCCACGGCTTCGCGCGTACTCCTTTATCTTCTGCGAGCCGAACTGTAGGAAGAGCTGGACGCCGGGAGCGACCCTTCGGCCACGCTCGACGGCGCGCTTTAAGACGGCCGCGTACATGTCCATGTCCGCCATCTTGCCGCCCGTGCACGAGCCGCCGTAAGCGATGTCTATCTTGACTTCGCCCGAAAGCTCCGTGATGTGAATGCCGTTGCGCGGGTCGCCGGGCGTGGCGACCATCGGGCGTATCTCGTCCAGGTTGATCTCGAACACCTCGGCATACTCGGCGTCCGGGTCGCTCTTGAGAAATCCTTTACGTACCTCTTCCGCCGGGAGGCCGCGCATACGGACTATATATTCGAGCGTCACGTCGTCGGGCTCTATGATGCCGGTCGTACCTCCGGCTTCGACCGCCATGTTCGTCAAGGTGGCGCGCTCGTCCAAAGACCAATCCTTCAACCCCTCGCCTGCGAATTCGAGCACCTTGCCGATCCCCTTGCTAGACTTCATGTACGGGGTCGAGAGGATGTAGAGCATCACGTCCTTGGCCGTCACGTCCGCGCGCTTGCTTCCATTCAGGACGTAGCGCACGGTTTCGGGGACGCGAATGCGTATGTCTTTCGTGTACCAGGCGTTTGCCATGTCGGTCGAGCCGACGCCGAAAGCGAAGCAGCCGAGCACGCCCGCCATGCACGTGTGCGAGTCCGTGCCGATGACGATCTGGCCCGGGAGCGCAAGGTCTTCGACCACAGCGTTGTGACAGATGGCTTCCGACCCGCCCGAGGGATTCTCGCCGTAGAGGCGTATGTTCTGACGCACGGTGAACTCCGCCTGCGTGACGGCTAAGCCATCGGCGCGTTCGAGCAGGCCCATCTCGCGCTGCTTCGCGGGCATCACCTGTCCGAGGAATGTCAGGTGGTCGCGGAAGGCGGCTCGGAAGCCATCTGCCACAACGCTGTCGTCGAAGACATTGCGCTGCCCGGTCAACTCGTCATCGGCACAGACTCGCACACGTGCATGGCGGGCGTGCTCGGCTGCTTCGCTTTCGGGGTGGGTTCAACCGACATGGCCAACGCCTGGTACACCAAAGACATTCGCGTCCGCGTTCCCGAAACCGTCCGCTTTGTGCTCAACGGACAGAAG
>DASQYE010000034.1:0-4801 GCA_035639355.1 Pyrinomonadaceae bacterium | reverse complement strand
GTACCTGCTTGTCCATCTCGCGCAACATCTCCCGCAGGCCAAAGTCGCGCCACGCGCCCGCCCGCCTTAATTCCGGTAACCCGATCCCGAGCCACAACAGCCCCACCACGTCCGACAAATAATGATTGCTCGTCCAGATGTAGGAGAATTCGAGATTGCGCCGGATGTGCTCCGCGTGATTGGAAAAGAGGGCGAGCAGCCGCATCAGCCTCTCTTCATCCAGGAGCGGCGAGCGGCGGAAAAGCTCGAAGGCGGCGAGCAGGTTCGTCGCGCGCAGCGCCACCTCCATGGCGCAGACCCAGTTCGCGCCCCGCGCCACAGGGTTCTGCCGCGTCCAGCTTTCAAGCTGCGCGAAAAACTCTCGTGTGTATCGCTCGTCGTTCGTCAGCACGTAAGCGCGGCCGAGCGTGACCAGATGCGCCAGCCGGTTCAACTCCCACAGGACGCGCACGTCTGAGCCGTCGTGACGCGCGATCTGCACGTCGCCGTGATACTCCGGCGGCCAGTCAAAGCCCGACAGCGGGTCGCGCAGCCAGTCTATCTTTTCCCCGAAATCCCTCTCGCCGTAACCCATCAACTGCCAGCGATGATGCTCGACTATGCGCTCGGCCCGCGCGAGCAACATTTGCGTCTCGCCCGCGAAAAGCTCGCGCTGCAAACGCACGGTCGTCTCAAGGTTTGAGGCGTCGAAGCCGGGCAGGAATCGGGGCTCGGCGCGGCGGCGAAAGTGATCGAGCAGTTCCGAAGGGGATAGCCGCGCGTACTGCGGGCGCAGGCGGACGGGCGACGCGTCAAGCTGATTGAGCATGGCGCGCTCGCGTCTGCGGCCGAGCGAGACGCGAGCGCGCCTCAGCGTCTCAATGGCGGCCGCCGGAACATTCACCTCCCCGCGAAGCGCACGGCGAATTTTAGGGATGAGGGCCGCAGGGCGAGGGATGAGGGATGAGGGATGAGGGATGAAAGATTTATCTTCCTTTTCTTCATCCCTCATCCCTCATCCCTCATCCCTTCTAAGAGTGCGTCCAGGATTCGCGGCGCTGTGTGGCCGTCCCAGAGCGGCGGCACGCGCCCCTTTTGTGTCTCGCGCGGAGAGTCTAGCGCCGTAAAGGCCGCCTCTATAATCCGGCTCGCGTCCGTGCCGACGATTTGGTTCGTCCCCAGCTCGACCGTGATGGGTCGCTCAGTGTTTTCGCGCAATGTCAGGCAGGGGATCGAAAGCGCCGTCGTCTCTTCCTGTATGCCGCCAGAATCCGTCAGCACCAGACGCGCGCCGCTGTACAGGCGCAGGAAATCCAGATAACCCAGCGGCTCTATCAAACGCAGGGAAGAGAGCGACGCGACACGGTCTTCGAGGTCTAGCTCGCGCAGGCGCGCTCGCGTGCGCGGATGGACGGGGAAGATTATGGGGAGGCGCTTTGATAGCTGTTCGAGCGCGTCCAGGATGCGCGAGAAAGTGGCGCGGTCGTCAACGTTCGAGGGGCGATGAAGGGTCAGAGTAGCGTAATCCCGGCCCGCGAGCCCAAGGTCTTCGCGCACGGTGGAGCTACGGGCCCGCTCCATCTGGCCGAGGAGCGAATCGATCATCACGTTACCGACGAAGCGAATACGCTCGGGCGCGATGCCCTCCGCGAGCAGGTTCGCGTCGGCATCCTGTGAAGGCGTCAGCAGCATGTCTGCGAGCTGGTCGGTCAGGAGTCGATTGATCTCCTCCGGCATCGTGCGGTCGCGGCTGCGCAGGCCAGCCTCCACGTGGGCCACCCTTACGCCCAGCTTCGCGCAAACGAGCGCGCAGGCGAGTGTTGAGTTTACATCCCCGACCACCACGACCCAGTCCGGCTGCTCTCGCAGGACGACGGGCTCGAAGAGTTGCATCACGGCGGCGGTCTGCGCGGCGTGGCTGCCGGAGCCGACGCCCAGATAGACATCCGGTCGGGGCAGGCGCAGGTCACGAAAGAAGGCATCTGACATTCCATCGTCGTAATGCTGCCCCGTATGCAGCAGAAGCGGCATGAACTCCGTTTCACGCCGCTTCATGGCTTCGACGATGGGTGCGACCTTCATAAAGTTCGGCCGCGCGCCCACTACGTTAAGTACCTTTAGCATGTAGTCGATAATCAGTCGAAAGTAATCATCAGCCGGTTTCCGGCCGCCGGCTAAAAGGCGTAGGCCGACTCGGCCGGCGATGCCGGGACTACTTATAACCGAATGATTCGTGCCTGGCTGTTGCGGCGCAAATCTCCGCTCAGTGCATTGCGCGTGTCCACTATGAGCGGCGAGAGAGCGGTCACGCGCCGGTAATCAATCCCGCTATGATCCGTCACGATCACCACGCAATCGGCCGCGCGCAGCTCCTCGTCCGTCAGCTCCACAGACGAGAGAGCCTCCCCCCCGCCTTCCGTGTGCGCGTCGTCGAAGCGCACCTCCTCCACGAACGGGTCGTGGTAGCGCACCTCTGCTCCCTTCGCCCTCAGCCTGTCTATGATAGAGAGCGCCGGGCTCTCTCGCACGTCGTTGATGTCCTTCTTATAAGCGACCCCGAGCAGCAACAGTCGCGCCCCCTTCAAAGCCTTGCGCTCGTCGTTGAGCCCGTCCACCACGAGCGTCACGACGTGCTCGGGCATACGCGAATTGACCTCTTCGGCCAGCCCTATGAAGCGCGAGTCGAAGCCGTGCTGGCGAGCCTTCCATGAAAGGTAGTGCGGGTCAAGAGGAATACAATGTCCCCCTATGCCGGGCCCTGGATAAAAGGGCATGAAGCCGAACGGCTTGGTCGCCGCCGCGCGGATCACCTCCCAGGTATCTATGTTCAGCGCGTAGCAGAGCCGCGCCATCTCGTTAGCCATCCCGATGTTGACGGCGCGGAACGTGTTCTCCAAAAGCTTCGCCGCCTCGGCCACGCGGGCAGAGCTTACGGCGTGCACTTCGTTGACGATCTGCGCATAGAGGGCGGCGGCCGCTTCCGTGGAATCATCCGTGCAGCCGCCGACGACCTTGGGAATGTTGTGCGTCTGAAACTCAGGATTGCCCGGATCGACTCTTTCGGGAGAGAAAGCGAGCAGGAAATCCTCGTCGAGCTTCAATCCCGTCTCCTCGAACATGGGCAGCAATACTTCGTTGGTAGTGCCCGGATAGGTGGTCGATTCGAGCACTATGAGCTGTCCTCGTCGCAGGCTCTTCGTGATCTGCTCGGCGGCGGCGAGGATGTAAGAGACATCCGGCTCTTTGGTCTTTCTGAGCGGGGTCGGCACGCAGATGATGATGGCGTCGCAGTCCTTCAGATAACGGAAATCCGTGGTCGCCCGGAGCCGGTCGGCATGGACGAGTTCGGAGACGGCGCTGTCGCCGACATCGCCTATGTAGGAGCGGCCATGGTTGATCTCGCTCGCCTTATACTCGTCAACCTCGAAGCCGGTGGCGGCGAAACCGTTGCGCGCGAACTCGACCAGTAGCGGAAGACCTACGTAGCCCAGGCCGATGACGCCGACGTGCGCACGTTTACTGGTGATTAGCTTACCTATCTCTTCTTTCATCATGTCGCTCAATTTTTCCGGCAATTGTGGTTCACTCGTATCAGGTAGGAGCGGTGCGCTGACGGCACCCTTCAAACTATTAGACTATGTGAGCACCGCACGGGCTGTCAAGCTAGAGGTTGGAGGCCAGATGCCCTATGCCGGTCAAAGACGGCGAGGCTTTACACGGCACAGGGCATCCGACACGCGGCGTCCGGTCTTGACAGTCGCCGCCGCTACGGTTCAATATCCCGCCCGACAAGCACGTAACCATTCGCGTGGTCGCTCAAAAAGCCTTCCGCCGCCGCTGACACTGGGGAAGCGCCGAAGCGCAGGCGGCCCAGGTGGGCCATCTTGAGGACATGTCTTTATATAAACCGAAGTGAAAGGAACCATCAAAAATCATGCTTAACCAGAAGGGGCGGGCTAACGCCGCCCTGGCGCTGCTGCTGCTCGCTTCATTCGCCCTCGCTTGCAGTCAACTCAAGGAGCTAGGCAATAAAGGCGGAGGCGAGGTCAACAAGCTCGTCCAGGAAGCGAAGGACGACCTGGACGCCGTCGAAAAAATACAGGACGAAAACGAGGATCGCGTCAGCAAGATCAACCAGGCCGAGAACGCCAACGATGCTGCCGAGGTCAAGAAGCAGTTGAACGAGGCCATAGAGGCCATCGACAAGGGGCTGGAGCGCGGAAACAGCGCCGTGGATAAGATCGACCGCGCCTCTAAGATCGAGACCGACGCGACCTACAAGGAATACCTGTCCTTCAAGGCGCAGGCGTTTCGCAAGCAGGTCGATGCCTTCAAGAAGCTCAGGGAGGCCGCCGTGATCGAGCGCGACAACTTCGGCAAGGGCGGCGACGCGGAGAAGAAAGCGATCGCGGATTTCCGCAAAGCTTACGCCGACTACAAGAAGCTTCTCAACGAGGCCAAAGACCTGCACCGCAAGGCGGACGAGATCGCACGGAAGAACCCGGACAAGATCAAAGCGTAAAGTTGTAAAGACACGGAAGCGAGCGGACGGCAGAGCGCGCGCTCGGCAAGCGGCGAGCCGAAGGGGTTTGAGAGTTTTAAGCCTTCTTCGGCTCGCTGCTCTTTCGGTTCCCCCTTTTAACCCCCTTGGATGCCCTTATGAGTAAAGAAAAGGAAGTGTCGGCGCACAGGCTCGTGCGCGGCCTGAGCCTGCTCGATGCGACGATGATCGTCGTCGGCTCGATGATCGGCTCCGGCATCTTCATCACCTCAGCCGAATCCGCCAGACTCGTCGGCGCGCCGGGCTGGCTGCTCGCGGCGT
>DASQYE010000033.1:0-2031 GCA_035639355.1 Pyrinomonadaceae bacterium | reverse complement strand
TGATCGTCTTGAAGGCTTTCTGGTTGATAACGGCGCTCAGGCTGCTCGAAGGATCAGTCGGGTCGCCGAGCTTGAGCTTTTCCGTGCGCTCGACGATCTTCTCAAGCATAGGCTCATAAACGTCCGTGTGAATGATGGCGCGCGAGCAGGCGGAGCATTTCTGCCCCTGGAAGCCGAAGGCCGATTGCACGACTCCCGTCGCCGCCTCGTCCAAGTCCGTATCGGCATCAACGATGATCGCGTCCTTTCCGCCCATCTCGGCCACCACGCGCTTAATCCAGATTTGGCCCTTCTGCACCCTGGATGCGCGCTCGTTGATTCGCAGGCCGATCTCCTTCGACCCCGTGAAGGCTATGTAGCGCGTGCGCGGGTGATCCACCACGACATCGCCGACTTCCGCGCCCGAGCCCGTCATAAAGTTGACGACGCCAGCCGGCAATCCTGCCTCTTCCAGAAGCTCGAAGAACTTGTAAGCAATGGTCGGCGCGTCCGAAGAGGGTTTCAAGACGACCGTGTTGCCCGTCACGACGGAAGCGACCGTCATGCCCGCCATGATCGCGAGCGGAAAGTTCCAGGGCGGAATTACAACGCCCGTGCCGAGCGGTATGTATTCGAGATGGTTATCTTCGCCCTCGATCTTCGTCAGCGGCTGCCCCTCGGCGTAGCGCAGCATCTCTCGCCCGTAGAACTCGCAAAAATCTATGGCCTCAGCAGTGTCGCCGTCCGCCTCGGCCCAGGTCTTCCCGACCTCGTATATCATCCAGGCCGACATCTCGTGCTTACGCCGTCGCAACAGCGCGGCGACGCGAAAGAGCAGGTCGGCGCGCTCCTGGGGCGCGGTGTTGCGCCACGTCGAGAAAGTCTCGTTGGCGTTCTCGACGGCGTGACGGGCCAGCTCTTCGGTCGCTTTTTGAAAACGCCCGACCACCTCAGTCCTTTTGGCCGGGTTCAGACTTTCGAAGGTTCGCCCGGTCATGATGCGCTCGCCGCCGATCACCAGCGGATAATCGCGCCCGAGCTGTCCTTTGACCTTCTCAATCGCGGCGCGCATCAGTTGCGCGTTCTCTTCCTTGCCGAAATCCGTAAATGGCTCGTTGCGAAATTCGCTCTGCATACTCTCTCCAAGCTCCCTGAAATTAGTTTCCATAAATACTATCACAGATACAAAAAGCGGTCGCCGCCCGTGTGAAGCGTGCGACCGCGCCTGGCCGCGATCAAAATCTTTCGGGCAAAGGGGCTACCACTGGCCCGCCTTCTGTAGCTTCCTGATCTTGCGCTTGACCAACTCGCGCTTGAGCACCGTCGTCTTGTCTATGAATACTATGCCGTCGCAGTGATCCGTCTCGTGCAGCATACAGCGCGCCGTCAATTCCATCCCGTCAACCTCGAAGAGGTCGCCCCTCAAGTCGTGAGCGCGAACGACGGCGCGGAAATCACGCTTGACGGGGAAAAAGATGCCCGGAAAGGAGAGGCAGCCCTCCTCGCCGTCCTGCTCGCCCTCGACGCGCAGGACTTCCGGGTTAATCATCACTATGCGCTGCGCGGGGTCTTTGCCGCCCGAACAATCCATCACGAACAGGCGCTTCGAGACGCCCACCTGCGGCGCTGCGAGGCCGACGCCCGGCGCTGCGTACATCGTCTCGAACATATCCGCGACGAGCTTTTCCAAATTCTCGTCGAACTCCGTGACCGGCTCGCCCGGCTTCAAAAGCACGGGCTCCGGGTAATGTACGATCTCCAAAAGTGCCATTTCCGATCTTCCTCTTCGATAGGGGCCGCGAGCGCCGCGATGCGCTCGCGGCCAAACCTTTCGTCTGTTCTCCATTTTACGGCAAAACGGCCCCGGCGCGCCAGCCGGGCACTTTTAGAGGCGCGGGGCGTGCCATTACGTTGTCCCGTAGAATACAATCGCTCCTTGACAGCATCCTTGCCGTTTGCGGCGCGATGCGCGAGCACAGGTGACAAGCGGGGAGAACTATGGGAGAGGCCGGTTCGAGGATTAAGCAAGCCAAGCGGGAGGCCGACGAGGTG
>DASQYE010000032.1:0-4056 GCA_035639355.1 Pyrinomonadaceae bacterium | reverse complement strand
ACGGCGACCGTCGCTCCTATCCGAAGTCCGAGACCCCGCGAACTATATCTCTTCACCGCAATGTCCTCATTTTCTCATCACCAGTCGGAACGAGTCTGCGACGAACTAATGGTCGGTCGTCGTGTACGCTGTGCGAGAGGGCCAGGCAGCAGTTGTGCGTAGGATGACAGGCGCAGGCGATGGCCTTTAGCACCGATCCCCAGGCCCTAAAGTGCTTGTTCAAAAGACTGGTGTGCGAAACATTATGCCGCATCAAAATTATTGTCAATCGGTCGCCTCACAAATCGGGAGGATCGGTAGAGCCGGGTGATTATAGACAAGCGCCCACTGCGCAGAGAACGAAGGAGCCTGTTTGTTACTGTCTTATGGCGCGCCCCGTGCTCAGTGATCGTATCCATATCTGACCTGTTTCTTGTGGAAGCCTGGCTACGACGGCTTGCGGCCAATGTCCGTGCGATTTACATTACCTACACTTATCAAGGGAACCAGCCAGCACCGAGGAGAGCACAACGCATGGACATTCTCCACGCCATCGGAAACACATCGATGGTTCGACTTCGCAAGGTCGTTCCACCCAATTGTGCAGACATCTTTGTGAAGCTCGAATGGCAGAACCCCACCGGCAGCGTCAAAGACAGGATGGCCCTCGCCGTGATTTCGCGGGCCGAGGGTGACGGACGCCTCCGGCCCGGAGACACCGTCGTCGAGTACACGGGTGGCAGCACGGGGGCATCTCTTGCACTGGTCTGCGCAGCCCTTGGCTATCGTATCAAGATCGTCTCGTCCGATGCGTTCAGCCGGGAGAAGCTGGATCAAATGGCGGCGCTCGGCGCGGAGCTGACGCTGGTGCCAAGCGAGGGAGGTCTCACCACCAAGAAGCTGATCCTGGACATGATCGAGGCCGCCCGCACTTTGAGCCGGGAGCCGCACACCTACTGGACTGACCAGCTCAACAACCACGACAGCATCGCTGGCTACTATGAGCTTGGCGAGGAGATATGGAGTCAAACGAAGGGTGAGGTTGGCGCGTTTGTTCACTGCGTGGGAACGGCGGCCTCTTCGCGCGGTGTCGCCACTGTGCTGAAGCGATACAAGCCCGATATCAAGATCGTGGTCGTCGAACCGGCCGAATCGTCTGTGTTGCTGGGCGGAGAGGCAGGGCCTCACAAGATCGAAGGTGTCGGGATCGGCTACACTCCTCCACTGTGGGACGCGACTCTGGTGGACGACATCCTGGCGGTCAGGACCGAGGACGCTAAGGAGATGGCGAGGCGGCTGGCGCGGGAAGAGGGACTCTTCGCGGGAACGTCTTCGGGAGCAAACGTAGTGGCCGCGATTGAAGTGGCAGCGGGGCTTGGGCCGGGGGCCAAGGTTGTGACGCTGATGGCCGACTCCGGCCTGAAGTACCTGAACACGGATGTGTACAGGAATAGACGGGCGACTGAAAAGTAAAAGCGTAATGCGGGGGAGAGCAAAACGACGGAGCTTGTCCAGCCATGCGACAGTCAGCGGTTATGCTTCCAACCGGAATCCGTCAAAGAGGGCATCAACCTGGTACGGTTTCTCTTACTCTTCGGGGTTGGCGACGCGCCGGCCTACGGTGCGAGTCGAGCAACCCGCGAAACGGTAGCCGATGCCGATCACTGTCTCAATGCAGTCGCCGCACGCGCCGAGCTTGTGACGCAGGCGGCGGATGTGCACGTCAAGTGTACGCTGGTCGCCGAAATATTCATGGCCCCACACGTCGTCCAGAAGACGCTGGCGCGTCCCTACGCGACCCGCGCCGCGCGCGAGCGCCGTCAACAGCGCAAACTCTTTGCGCGTGAGCCTCACGGCCTTGCCCTCGCAGGTGACGCGCATATTGGCGTAATCGATCTTGAGCCGTTCGTCTTCGTAAACAGTCTCCGCCTGCTCGTCCGAGCGGCGCAGGACGGCCCGCACACGCGCTACAAGCTCGCGCACGGAAAAAGGCTTCGTGATGTAGTCGTCGGCTCCTAAATCCAGGCCGGAAACGCGATCCGCTTCCGAGGTTCGCGCCGTCAACATAATAATCGGCATCCTTCTTGTCGCCGGCTCACGCCGCAGTCTACGGCAGATGTCAGTGCCGCTCATCCCTGGCAGCATCAGGTCCAGAATCACCAGCGCAGGGTGCTCCTGCGCGTCAAGCGCCGCCGCCAGACCCTTCTCGCCCGTCTCCGCCACGCGCACCTTCAGCCCTTCACGCTCAAGGTTATAGCGTATATTTTCCGCTATGTCTGGATCGTCCTCGATAATCAATATGGGTTTCGGCATAGCTTCAAAGGGATAAGGGATGAGGGATGAGGGATGAAAAGGAAGGAAACTATGAGTGCGGAATGCGGAACGGGGAATGAAAGACAACTGCTTTTAATTCATCCCTCCGCATTCTGAGTTCCGCATTCCTTCATCCCTCATCCCTGCGGCCCTCATCCCTTCGCCTTCCTCCCTTAGTTAGAGTGTTTAATCATCGCGGCTTCCGCCATGTAAACCGTCAGTTCGCAGATGTCCGTGACGTAATCGGCGATACGCTCTATATGCTTGGCGACGAAGAGCAGCCGCGCCGCACGCGTCGTCGTCGCCGGGTCGGATACCATCAAGTTAATCAGGTCATGAAATATGTGGTCATAGAGATCGTCTATCTCGTCGTCTCGTGCGATGACGGCGCGGGCCGCCGCCGCATCGCCCTGAGTGAAAGCGTCCAACGCCGCACGCAGCATCTGGGAAGCCTGCTCGGCCATGCGCGGTAGCTCGACGTAGTGCTTGAGCTGCGGCTCGTCGTTGAGATCAATGGCGGCGCGCGCGATATTGCAGGCGTGATCGGCGATGCGCTCTAAGATGGTCGTGATCTTCGCCACCGAGATGACGAAGCGCAGGTCGCGCGCCGCCGGCTGCCGGAGCGCGATAATATCTATGCAGAGGCGGTCTATATCGACTTCGAGTCGATCTATCTGATCGTCGTCCTTGAGCACCTGCTGCGCCGTCGGCGTGTCGCGTTCGGCGAGCGCGTACATGGCGCGCTGCAAAGCCGTCTCGGTCTCACCGCCCAAAAGCAGCACACGGTCACGCAGAGCATTCAACTCACGATCGAGTAATCTGTGTTGTTCCCTCATTTCTACTCCTTGACGCCCGGCCGGTCGCATTTCGGGCTGGGCCCGCGCGCGCACCGCTTGTCGCTCGCATGAAGACGGCTCATCCGAAACGCCCTGTAATGTAATCTTCGGTCAGCCTCTGACCCGGATTGGTGAACATCTTCTCCGTCAGGTTGACCTCGATCAGCTTGCCGAGCCAGAAGAAAGCGGTCTGATCGGAGACGCGCGCCGCCTGCTGCATGTTGTGCGTGACGATGACGATGGTGTACTGCTTTTTTAACTCTACGATCAACTCCTCTATCTTCTGCGTCGCGATCGGGTCAAGCGCAGAGGCCGGCTCGTCCATCAACAGGACTTCGGGACGCACCGCCAGCGCGCGCGCGATGCAGAGGCGCTGCTGCTGGCCGCCCGAGAGGCCGAGCGCGGACGTTTTCAGGCGATCCTTGACCTCCGGCCACAGCGCCGCATCCTCTAATGCTTCTTCGACGCGCTCGTGCAACTCTGTCTTGCTTGAGGCGAGCCCGTTGATTCTCAGCCCGTAGGCCACATTGTCGAAGATGGATTTCGGGAACGGGTTCGATTTCTGGAAGACCATTCCGACCCTGCGGCGCAGGCCGACCACATCTGTGTCCGGCGCATAGAGGTCTTCGCCGTCGAGCATGACCTGCCCTTCGACGCGCGTGCCTGGGATGGTGTCGTTCATACGGTTGAGCGTGCGCAGGAAGGTGGACTTGCCGCAGCCCGATGGGCCGATGAAGGCCATCACGACGCGCTCGGGGATGTCGAGCGAGATGCGGTAGAGCGCCTGCGCGCGCCCGTAGAAGAAGTCGAGGCCGCGGACGTTTATCTTCGCGGGGGCTGACTCGTAGCGCGCGGCCTGCTCGCCGCCTACGCTCGGCGCCCTGAGTGGAATCTGTGCGGTGGTCATAGTTCTTGAATCGTGAACCGT
>DASQYE010000031.1:0-3118 GCA_035639355.1 Pyrinomonadaceae bacterium | reverse complement strand
TGCTCTCTTTCACGCGAGTGTAGATGCCGTCCGTGTCGAGACCGTACTTGGCGAGCAGCAGCTTGGCGTCGCCGTGCGTGACGATGGTGTCCGGGATGCCCATGCGAACGACGCGCACCTTGTCCTGTAGGCCGTTCTCTTCCAGCAGCTCCATGACGGCAGAGCCGAACCCGCCCGCCAGGTAGGCCTCCTCGACCGTCACGATCAAGCGCTTTGTGCGCGCCAGGGCGAGCAACAATCCCGAATCGAGCGGCTTGACGAAGCGCGCATTGACGACCGTCGTCTCGATTCCGTCCACGGCCAGCCTCTCCGCCGCTTTGAGAGAAGGGTGAACCATAGAGCCGTAGGCGACAAGAGCCACGTCGCCGCCGTCACGCAAGATTTCGCCGCGCCCGATCTCCAGAAGCGCAGGCTCGCGGCTAGTGTCTGCGCCGACGCCGTTGCCGCGCGGGTAGCGCAGGGCCGCCGGCCCCGGATGCTCTATCGCCGTCAGCAGCATATCGCGCATCTCGGCCTCGTCCTTCGGAGCCATCAGTATCATGTTCGGCATCGGGCGCAGGTAAGCTATGTCGAAGAGCCCGTGATGCGTAGGCCCGTCACCGCCGGCAATACCGGCGCGATCCATGGCAAACGTTACGGACAGATTCTGCAAACATATATCGTGTATAACCTGATCGAAGCCACGCTGTAAGAAGGTCGAATAGATGGCCGCCACGGGCTTTAAGCCTTCGCACGCCATGCCGCCGCAGAAGGTGACGGCATGCTGCTCCGCGATGCCGACATCGAAACTTCTTTCGGGAAACTTTTCCAGCGCCATATTGATGCCCGTTCCGTCCGGCATCGCTGCGGTCAGGGCCACGATCTTTTCATCCCTGGCCATCAGCTCGCATATCGTCTGGCCGAAAACGCTCGTATAGGTCGGGGCGGCAGCAGCCGACTTTATGGCCTTCCCCGTGGCGAGATCGAACGGCCCCGTCGCGTGCCACTTGTAATAGTCCTTCTCGGCCGTCGAGTAGCCCTTGCCCTTGGTCGTCAAAGCGTGCACGATCACGGGGCCGTCCGTCACTTTTTGCGCCTCGCGAAGCGCGGCCACCAGCGCGCGCGGGTTGTGGCCGTCAACATAGCCTATGTACTTGAAGCCCAGCTCGTTGACGAGCGCGCCCGGAAGCACCGCCGCCGCCAGCGCGTCCTTGACCGTCTTGGCGGCGTGGTGCAGGTGTTCGCCCAGCGCCGGGATCGAGAGCAGGGTTTCGCCCACCTCGTCCTTGAAGCGGTGATAGCCCTGCGCCCCGCGCAGCCGATTCAGATAGCCCGTGAGCGCGCCCACGGCCGGGGCAATAGACATCTCGTTATCGTTTAAGAGCACGATCAGTCGCGTCTTAAGATGGCCCGCCTGGTTGATCGCTTCCATAGCCATGCCGCCCGCGAGGCTCGCGTCGCCGATGATGGCGCAGACGTGATGCGATTCATTCTTGCGGTCACGCGCAATCGCCATCCCGAGCGCGGCCGAGAGCGAGGTCGAAGCATGGCCCGCTCCGAACAGGTCGTATTCGCTTTCGTCGCGCTTGAGAAAGCCGCTGATGCCGCCGTACTGCTTGATGCTTGGCAACAGCTCGCGCCTGCCCGTAAGAATCTTGTGCGCGTAAGCCTGGTGGCCCACGTCCCACACAACCCGGTCGCGCGGAGTGTCGAAAGCGTAGTGCAGCGCCACGGCCAGTTCGACAGCGCCTAAGCTCGCGCCCGTGTGGCCGCCGATGCGCGCCATCGTTTCCAAGATGTACTGGCGAATCTCATCCGCCACCTCCCGTAACTGTTCGGGGCGCAAACGCCGCAGATCGGCGGGCGAGTTGATCGTCTGTAGAAGTGTCATATGCTTGCGATTTTACCTTCCGAAGCCCCCGTTTGGCTATCTCACCTGTCCATCGGCAAAAGGGGCGCGCGCCTTCGCCCGACACGCTCTGAGCCCACGGAATCCCCGCCGCTCTCTTTATTCCGCAAAGCGCTTTATACATCGGGAGCCGTTCCGCCGTCAATCTAATTTTTTCGATTTAATTTCGACTCCGCCCCCGAGCGCGTATGATTTTCCAGACCAACGCGACGCCTCGCCCGTCTAAAGATTCGTGCTGAGACTTTGAGCAGCCGCCGGCGTCCGCCCTCACCGTTCAAAGGCATCTCGCGTCTCAACACGTCGAATCATCATTCACGAAAATCTTGGAAGGAGCAATCGCAAATGGTTTTGGGAACTAAATTTAACAGGGCCGGTCTTGTGCTGGGCCTGCTGCTGATCGTCTTGAGCGTCCCCGCCTTCGCTCAGCAACCGGGAACTGCTGGGGGCGATGGCGCGGATACGCAGCGAACCGAGCGCGGGCCGGGCCACCGCCGCTGGAAGGGCCGTGGTGACAGGGGCTTTATGCGTATCTTACGCGAGCTGAACCTGACGGAAGCGCAAGCCGAGCAGGCACGCATTATTATTGAGAATCACAAAGCTGCTATCGAACCGCAGCGCCAGGAGTTGCTCAAGCTTCGCGAGCAGAGAGAACAGGGCGCAGACCAGGCGGATTTGAGGTCGAGGGCGAAAGCGCTCCGCGAGCAGATACACGAATCGGCCACGAACATGCACGCCCAACTGCTGTCGATTCTAACGCCAGACCAGCGCGCCAAGCTCGATCAGATGGAGACGGAGCGCAAGGCTCGCCGCGCGGAGAGGCGCGAACGCCGTCAGCCGCCGCAGGAGAATCAGGAACAATAAGGCTCAAACGGAAACGAATAGACTTGAGAGCGGCCCGCATGGATTCCGTGCGCGCCGCTCTTTATTTTCGATCAAGCTCCGGTCGCGGCGGCGCGGCGCAGTCGCAGGACGGCGATTTCGGGGCGCGAGCCGAGCCGCACGGGCAGCCCTATGACGCCCGTGCCGCGCGATACATAGAGCTGTGTCCCGCTCCTTTCAAAAAGCCCGCGCTCGTAACGCAGCTCTTGAGAGAAGAAGCGCGCCGGAGGCCCGATCACAGGCAAGCTCACCTGCCCGCCGTGCGTGTGACCGCTGATGATGAGCGAAACGCCCTGCGTATCGGCCCGGTCTAGAACGGTCGGCTGGTGCGAGAGCAATACCGACGGACGC